>ONVR01000228.1 GCA_900321335.1 uncultured Eubacteriales bacterium
CCTACGTCGCCTCCAAACAGGTCCGGCAGGAAAAGGCGGAGACCATCCGCTGCCTCGGGGATGTGATCAAAAGACATCACACGGCGTGTAAAATGACCCAGGAATTTGTCGCCGAAGCCATCGGCGTCAGCCGTCAGGCCGTCTCCAAGTGGGAAAGCGGCGTCTCTGATCCCAGTACATCCAATCGCATCGCCCTGGCCAGGCTGTTTCAGGTCGACCCGGAGACCCTGCTGCAGGAAGCGGGGCAGTGACAGGCTGCCCGGAAACATGAAAACGGGAGCAGACGCCGTCTGCTCCCGTTTTATTTTGCGCGCTTTACTTCTGCTCCGGCATGTGGCCGTAGTCCGTGCGATCCTTATAAAAGTCGATGATAGCCGCCAGATCCGCCTTCTCCCGGTATCCCACGGAGGCGTTGACGATCATCTTGTCCTTGATAAACAGCACCGTGGGAATGCTGGCGACGTTGAACTCCCGGGCCAGGGCCTGCTCCTCGTCCACGTTCACCTTGCAGAACTTCACGTCGGGGTACTGCTGCTCCAGCTCGTCGATAATGGGGGAGAGCATTTTGCAGGGGCCGCACCAGTCGGCCCAGAAATCCACCACTGCCAGGCAGCCCGCGTTGGCGACCTCGGATTCAAAATTGGCATAGTTTACTACTGTCATTTGCACGTTTCCTTTCTGCCGCCGGAGGCGGTCTTGTCGTTATTGGGGCAAGTGGGCCCGGGCATGGGCGCAGCTGCCGCAGTCATGCTCCCCACAGCCGTTTCCGTCCCCGTGATGGGCGCAGGTGAAATCGGGGTCGCTGAAAAGGGTGTTGTTCAAAAAGGCGTTCACCGCCGCGTCCGCCTGCCCGACGACGCCGGGGATAAGCGCCATGCCCATGGCGGTGATGGCCTGCTTGGCGTTGCCGCCGATGCCGCCGCAGATGACCATATCCATGTGCATGGAGCTGAGAAACAGCGCCAGGGCGTCATGCCCCTCACAGTCGGTGGGGACTACCACGTCACCGATGATCTCGGTTCCCTGGATATTGTAGATCTTGAAATAGCGGCTCTGGCCGAAGTGCTGACCCACCATGCCGTTGGCGGGATCGTAAGCTACTGCGATTTTCATGTCTGTACTTTCTCCTTTTTGCGCGGGTTTATGCGTACTGTATCCCTATTTTATAGAGGAAAACGGATTCTGTCAACCGCAATTCGGGGCGACGGAAAGGGAAGGCTGTTCACTCTCGCAAGATCGGGGGCTTATGGGACGGGCATTTTGCCTTTGAAGAGGGCTGAAAAAATTTTTGGGAACCTTTTCTTTTTTTGTGCGTCATAAGAATGTACGCAGAAAGGAGGAACTACCAATGCGTAAATTTGTATGTGCCCTGATGGCGCTGATTCTGGCGCTGGCGTTGTTTACAGCCTGCGGCAAGCAGGACGACACCCAGGGGACAAAACCCATCGAACCGAATGAAGGGCTTCCCATTGAGGAAGTAGAAGTGCCGGATACGGAAACCCCGGATTCAACCACGACGGAACAGACAACGTCTGACGGAACAGAGACGCAGACTGACGCTTCCACCGGAACCGACACACAGACAGAGCCCACCGAGACCGGCGACCAGACGGTGACGCCGACGGAGGGTACAACGCAGAACCCGTAACCGGGCTTTGCGCACGAAAGCGAAAGGGCTGACAGCCGGTGAAACCGGCTGTCAGCCCTTTCCTGTCAGACGCCTTCAAAGAAATCCCGCAGGCTTTTCCTGCGGGATTTCTTTTTGAATTGCCTTATTCTCTTCTGAGGGCCTCGATGGGGTTGAGGTTGGAAGCCTTTACCGCCGGGATCAGGCCGAAGAGGATGCCAATGGCCATGGAGAACACCACGGCGATCAGAATCGCCGGCACGCTGATGGCGGAGGGGGTTTGAGACAGGGAGGACAGGAGCTTGGCAAGGCCGATGCCGAAGATCACGCCCAGAATGCCGCCCAGGCTGGTCAGAACGGCCGCCTCCGTCAGGAATTGGGCGCGGATGCGCTTTTTCTTGGCGCCGATGGCCTTTTTCAGACCGATCTCATGAGTCCGCTCCGATACGGTCACAAGCATGATGTTCATAACGCCGATGCCGCCCACGATCAGGGAAATACCGGCGATCCAGACCAGCTGACGGTTGGTGGCGGTGGACATCTCCTGCAGTCGCTTGGCCTGCTCCAGCAGGTCGATGCTCTTGTAGCTGTAGTTGCCCGCCGCGGAGAGGATCTGTCGCTCCGTAAGCAGGTTGGCGGCGTCCCGTCCTGCCCGGGTCATATCGTCGGTGCGCTCGGTGCTCACGGCCACGGACTGGGGCTCATCAAAGCTGTAAATCACGGGCCACACGGCGGCGGGGATGAAGATGCTGCCTCCGTTGGTGGACATATAGGTGTAGTAGTCGCTGAGGCTGTTGATCACCGGCAGGGAGGAGGACGCCTGCTCGGCCACGCCGATGACGGTAAAGGCGTCGCCTCCGATCTCCATGGTCTTGCCGATGGGATCGGCGCCGGAAAACAGATTCGAGCATACGGAGCGGTCCAGGATCACGACCTTTTTGAAGCCGTCGAAGTCCGCCTGGGTAAAGCCCCGGCCCCAGGTGATGTTGTAGTTGTACACGTCAAAGTAGTGAAGATCCACGCCGAACAGGCTGCCGGAGAAGGCGGTGTTCTGATAGTACGCGTTTTCCGTGTGATCCCGCTTGAGAAACACGGAGGCGTCCTTGACGCTGCCCAGATCCGCCAGCTCCTGCCGGGTCTTTTCCGTGATAACGGCCACATTGTCGGGGAAACTGCCGTAGGGGCTGTACTGATAATCCTCCTGATACAGGCTGATGACCACGGCGTTGACCCCGGAGCCCACCAGGTTTTTCTTGATCTGCTCGTTGGTGCCCTTGATGGTGGACACGATGGTGATGATGGAGGCGATGCCGATGATGATGCCCAGCATGGTCAGAATGGAACGGACCTTGTGGGCCCAGACGCTCTGAAAGGCGAGGATGATATTTTCAATCAAGGATCATACACCTCCCTTAATACATGGACGAGTACAGCTCGTCGATGGGGGCCTGCTTGGCGGGCGCGCCTTCTTTTACCGTCTTGCCGTAGGGGAAGGCGATAAAGTCCTCGGCGGTGACGCCGCTTTTAATCTCAATGTAGCTGCCCCACAGGTTCCTGCCGGTGACTACCTCCCGCTTTTCCAGCAGGTGGTCGGCGCCCTCCACGTAGACGTAGCTCTTGCCGCTCTCACTGCGGACGAAGGGCATCTCCAGATAGACGCTGTTGCTGGCCCCGGCAGAGGCATAGGTGATCTGTACGTATTCGTTTTCCTGGAAGTTGGCCTCGTCGGAAACAAAGACCTTAAAGGGGTAGTAGGACACGTTCTGGTTGCCGTCGGACCAGTACCAGCCGCCGGTGGCGGGCTGATCGGAGATCTCCACGATGGTGCCGACAGCGGACTCTCCGGACATGTAGGACATGACCGTTACCTCCTGCCCCAGAGAGACGGTGCCGAGGCTGAACTCACCCATGGTACCGGTGACGTAATAGCCGCCGCCGCCGGACAGCAG
>ONVR01000227.1 GCA_900321335.1 uncultured Eubacteriales bacterium
CGGCGGCGACCTGTACGTGAGCTGTATGACCATTATCAGTTCTGTCCGGGAGCTGGCGTTTGCCTGGGTAAACGGTATGACAGCCGGCGCCGGGCCGTTTCTGAGCTTCAATTACGGCGCCGGAACGTATGAACGGGTACGCAAGGGCATTGTCTTCATGACCGGCATCACCGCCGCCTGCTCCCTTGCCATGACCTCGATCATCCTGCTCTTCCCCGGCCAGCTGATCCACATTTTCAACCGGGATCCCTCCTTCATCGCCATCTGTACGCCGGCCATGCGCCTTTATTTCTGTATGTTCACCTTCATGTCTCTGCAGATGTCCGGACAGACGGTGTTCCAGAACCTCAACCGGCCCAAGAGCGCCGTGTTCTTCTCTCTGCTGCGAAAGGCCGCCCTTGTCACGCCTCTGACCATCCTGCTGCCCGGCCTGTTCGGTCTGGGCGTCAACGGTGTGTTCATCGCCGAGCCCATCTCCAACGTCATCGGCGGCATCGCCTGTTTTGTGACGATGCTGCTGACCATCTACATCCCACTGGGAAGAAAATCCAAGGCAAAGGAGGTCCGTCCGTGAGCATTCGGGAGGAAACGCTGAAGATCCTGGAGGAAAACCGCGGCGCCGACGTGTCCGGAGCCGAGATCGCCCGCCGGCTGGGTGTCAGCCGGTCTGCCGTGTGGAAGGCGGTCAGCGCCCTGAAGGCAGACGGGCACACCATTCTGGCCGGGACCAACCGGGGCTACTGTCTCGCCGCGGAAAGCGGCGCTCTGTCCGTTCCGGAGATCCAAAAGTACCTGAAAACACCCTGCACGCTGGTTTTGAAAAAAGCGGTCACCTCTACCAACGACGTGGCCAAAGACCTGGCCGAGGAGGGCGCGGCGGAATGGACCGTCGTCATCGCCCGGGAGCAGACCGCCGGGAAAGGCCGTCAGGGGCGGCAGTTCTACTCCCCCGCCGACACGGGCATTTACATGAGCATCGTCCTGCGGCCCGCTTTTCCCCCGGCGCAGGCCCTTCTGATCACCACGGCGGCGGCCGTGGCCGTGGCCCAGGCTCTGGAACAGCTGGGCTGTCCGGACCCGGCGATCAAATGGGTAAACGACGTGTACAGCGGTGGAAAGAAAGTATGCGGCATTCTCACAGAGGGAGCCTTTGACTTTGAAAGCGGCCGATTCCGCTATGCCGTGCTGGGCATCGGCATCAACCTGTCGGCGCCTGCGGGTGGATTTCCCGGAGAACTCCGGGAAAAAGCCGGGGCCGCCTTTGCCGCAGGAGAGCCCCTGAAAAACCGGCTTGCAGCGGCGGTCATCGACAACTTTGCCCGCTTTTACGCAGCGCTGCCGGAAAAGCCCCATCTTGCCCTGTACCGGCAGCGGAGCATGCTCACCGGAAAGACCGTTCTGATTCCCGGGCCCAAGGGAGAGCGGACCGCACAAGCGTTGGGAATCGACGATGATTTCCGGCTGCTCGTGGCTTCCCCGGACGGCACCCGGGAGGCTCTGTCCTCCGGGGAGGTCAGCGTAAAGCTTTTCCAATGATACATAAAAGCCTTGAGAGCGTGCTCTCAAGGCTTTTTATCTTCTGCCTGGATCATGACGGGTCCCGCCGTCCATTCCTGACCGCCCCGGCGCCGGGCCGGGTCCGGAAAGGCCAACGTATACAGATCTGTGATCTGCGCCTGCCGCGCAAAGAGCTCCCGGTCCGGCGACCGCAGCTTTTTGGCGGCGGCGGGCTTGGTGATGACAGGCGCCCCTCCGGCTTTTCCCGCCGCTTTCAGCAATTCCCTTCCCCGCTGGTTCATTCCCAGCAGGGTGATATAGGACACGGGCCGCTGCACGTCTTCCCCCGTGATCTCCAGGTAGGCGCACAGGACCATACGGCTGATCCGGGAGCGGGTGTACCGCTTTGTCTTGACGGCGTCGATCACCTCCGGAAGGGTCGCCTCCCCGGCGTACTTTCTCAGACGGCGATCCAGTCCCTCGGAGGCGTCGGGAAGATCGGAAAAATCCGCCCGCTTTCGCAGGGCTGCCAGAATTGGCTGCTCCAGATCCCGGGCCAGCACGGGGCCCCGGCCGGCCGCGATCTCCCGCTGAAAAACGCTTTTCGCCGCCTCCGGCAGAAACGTCCACGGCTCCTCGCCCCGGGAAAACGCTTCCCGGATCTTCAGACCGGAGCACGCATCCCTGTCGTGACCCTCCCCCGCCCGCAGGATGGGCAGAGGCGTCAGGGACAGAGCATTCTGAATGATGGCCTTCAGGTATTCCACCGCCAGGATGTCGTTGGGGCGGCCAAGGAGCGCCCCTTCCGGGCCCAGCCGGGCCTGCACCGC
>ONVR01000391.1 GCA_900321335.1 uncultured Eubacteriales bacterium
AGAATTGGGCTGAGGCAAGGCGCAGACCGCAGGGAATACTTTCGTATTTTCAAGGGCTGGAACGAAGCATCAGCCCAATTCTGCCCGTGAAAACCGACAGGGGTTCAAGTCCCCTCACCCTGGCCAATTTTCCTTCTATAAAACTGCGATCCGTATACCAGGGTTCAATAACCTGATGAGCAACACGCGATCATGCTTCGGCGCCGACCCGCCCGGCGCCTGCCGCCTCAGGGCAGGAAGGCAAAGGACTTCAGATCCAGCGTGCCCTCGCCCGTAAAGTGCAGATACAGCGCCCCATCGCCCGCCTTCGGGCTGATGGCGGCGGTGAAAAGCTGCCAGCTGGGGGAGGAGAGGTCCAGCTGCAAAGAGCCGATGGGCAGCGATCCGTCTTCGGACTGGGACAGGCTGACCCTCCCCTTGAAATCACCCCGCAGCTCCAGAGCCAGATGGGCCTGGCCGCTAAAGTGGAAGTATTTATAGCCGATGACCGCCCGATCCCGGATGTTGGTCACATAGTGCCGGTTTTCCCGCTCGGTGACGCAGATCTGCTCCTTCATGGCCGGGTCGGTATAGTCGATGCTGCCTTGCACCGTCGGGTCGGTGAGATGGCAGGCGATGGCCGCGCTGTAGACCCCGCTGGCCTCCAGGGCGCCGCCGTTGAGGCCGCAGCTGGTGATGGGAACCTGCGCGATGCTGCCGTCGGGCTGAAGCTCGACCCGCTCGGCACAGCCCTGGCGGGAGCACTCCGTGCCGTTGGTCTGCCGGTGGTAGAAGACATACACGGCGTCGCCGATCTCAACCAGGCCGCCGTGGTTGTTGCCCAGGGGATAGACCGGCGCGGTCCTTCCGTTCAGGCCCACATCACCGTTGGAGACGAGGGTGCCGCCGTAACGAAAACCGCTGTCCGGCCGGTCGCTGACCGCATAGCACAGCTCGTGGCTCTTGTGGCTGGAATAGACAAAGTAGTATTTCCCGCGGATCTTGCGGATGGAGGACGCCTCGAAAAAGCCGTGGCCCTCAAAGCCGGTGCCGGCGGTGTGGTGCCCGCCGGGGATCAGCGGCCGGGGCAGCTCTTTGGCCGTCAGCATGTCCTGCTCCAGCTCCATCACCATGGAGTCCTCGCCGAATTTTGTGGAGAGCATCCCCCGGATCGCCCGCTGCTCCTCCTCGGGCAGGGCGGCGATCTCCTCTTCCGTAAGCTGCGGGAGGATCACTTCCTTCTCACAGGCGGGGGCAAAGCCATAGTAGAGATACACACGCCCGTCGTCGTCCGTCAGCACGGCGGGGTCGAAGACCATGCCCTCCTGCACCGTCTTGCCGCCCAGGATCTCCGGCGGATAGTGCACGTGGCCGTAAAAGGAGAAGGGGCCGGCGGGCTCGTCGCTGACCGCGACGCCGATCTCGGGGTAGAAGGAAAAGCAGTAGTAGAGGTAGTATCTGCCGTCCGGGCCCCGCGTCACGTCCGGCGCCCACAGCTGCAGCGTGTCATCGGCGTTGGAGGGATCCTGCGTGCGCAGATAGCTCAGGCCCTCGTTGCGCCAGTTGTGCAGATCGTCCACCGGCGCCGACCAGACCTGATAGTGCTGCTCGCAGTAGACCTTGCCGTTTGCGCGGTCGTGAGAGCCGTAGATATAAACGCGATCTCCGAACACATGGGGCTCACCGTCGGGAATGTACTCCCACAGGGGAAGATAGGGATTGAAAATCTGTTCCATCCTGTACTCCTTCTATTTATCTTTGCTTTTTGACTTTTCTGTTTTGCGCCCGCCTTGAAGGGTCTCAGGATCCGCTGCTTGGCCGGCGCCGGGTTTGGCGGTCGCTTCAGCGAACGCGCTCCGGGCAATAGACCAGATTCCCCTCCCCGCCGTCCGCGCGGCAGAAGCGCAGGGGATCCATGGCCTTCGCGATCACGGCGGGATCGCCGAAGGGGCCCCGGAAGGGCATGTTATCGGCACGCCCGGCAAGAATATCGTCACAGACGCGGAGAACACTTTCCACCATGTGGGCGCTTCCTTCTCCCGTCCCGTGATTGAACAGCAGGCGGTCATAGCAACCGTCTGTCCGCTCCCGGAAGCGCAGCAGGTTTTCCCGATACTGCTCCACCGTGGGGCATGTGGGATCAAAGAGATAGGTAAAGGCGTTGCAGGCGTCGCCCAGAATCAGGATCCGCCACTCTTCCATCAGAACCGTCATGCTGCCCGGGGTGTGTCCCTCCAGCCGGAAGAAGTGAAGATGAATGCCGCCCAGATCCACGCGCTCTCCGTCCCCAAGGGGCAGCAGGCTGTCCGCCCCGGGCGGCGGAAGAAAATCCCGCTCGCGGACTTCGGCGGCGGCGGACGAATCCGCCCCTGCCATGGCCGCGCCGGCCACGTAACC
>ONVR01000226.1 GCA_900321335.1 uncultured Eubacteriales bacterium
AAGTGGGGACACAGGCCGGGGATCTCCGCTGCCCGGCGGCAGAATTCCTCTGTGGCCGTCCGGGGCTCCAGCGAGCCAAGCCGGATCCGCAGGCCGGGGGCGGCCTCGCTCACGGCGGCAATGGCGTCGATCAGGGAAGCACCCAGATCCCGGCCGTAGGAGGAAATCTCGATGCCCGTGATGACGATCTCCCGATAGCCGTCCGCGGCGATGGCGGCGCTTTGCTTTCTGATCTCCTCCAGCGGCATGGACCGGACCGGTCCTCTGGCATAGGGTATGATGCAGTAGGAACAGAAATTACTGCACCCGTCCTGGATCTTCAGCATGGCCCGGGTACGTCCGGCCAGCCCGCCGGCGGGGAGCAGTTCAAAGTCCCGGCGCCTGAGAGGCTCGTCCAGGGAAAAGCTCCCGGCAGACCGGGAGACGGCCAGTTCCTCCAGAGAGCGGACAAAAGCACGCCGGTCGCCGCTGCCGCCGATGAGATCTACCCCCAGCTCCCGGATCTGCTGGGGACTGATCTGGGAGAAACAGCCGCACACGGCGATAATGGCGCCGGGAGATTCCTTCTGGGCACGGCGCACGGCCTGCCGGGATTTCCGCCCGCTCTCGCCGGTGACGGCGCAGGTGTTGATGATCCGCACCTGTGCCTCTTCGGGGACAGTGGCAAGGCGGTGGCCGCTTTCCTCCAGAAGGGTGGTCATGGCCTGGGTCTCGTATTGATTGACTTTGCAGCCGAGGGTGTCGATGTAAAACGTCATGGAAGGTCCGGTTCCCCTTTGATTTTATGGTTGAGTTGCGTGTATATTTGATATATAATATACCATTATAAATAAAATTGCAACGGAGGTGCGGCCATGTTTTTCGATCCGTCAGATCCGGAGGGCGGAGTGACGTCTTCCCGATCCGGGGAGGAACGGTTTGCGCAACCGGAAGCCGGGCAGGAGCCTATGACGGCACAGCGGATGTGGCGGGCCTTTCACGGCTCTGACGAAGGGCGGTACGACGCCTGGCAGTTCGGCGATGATCCCGATACGCTGGCGGCTCTGGTGCTCTCCGGGAAAAAGACGGCCACCGCGTCGGCCTACCCTGTGTATGAGATCGAGGCAGAGCCCCTGCCGGAGGCGGGGCAGTACAGCGTGATCCTCAATACCCAGGACGAGGCGGTGTGCGTGATCCGCACCACAAAGGTGTATGTGACGCCCTTTTCCGATGTGGGAGAGGAGCACGCCTTCCGGGAGGGAGAGGGCGACAGAAGCCTTGCCTGGTGGCGTCAGGTACACCGGGACTTTTTTACAAAAGAGCTGGCCCAGGCGGGGCTGACCTTTACAGAACAGATGCCTGTGGTCTGCGAGGAATTTGAGATCGTCTACAAGAGGGAACCATGAACGTTTATTTTGACAACGCCGCCACCACCCGGGTGCGGCACGAAGCGGCAGAGCGTATGTGCCGGGTCATGGAGGAATGCTACGGCAATCCCTCCTCCACCCACGAGATGGGAAGGCAGGCGAAAAAGGAACTGGATCTGGCCCGGGAACAGGTGGCCGGGGCCATCGGCGCCAAGCCGGAGGACGTGTATTTTACCTCCGGGGGCAGCGAGGCGGACAACTGGGCCATAGCCGGTCTGGAAAAGCTCACCTTTCGCCGGGGCAAGCACGTGATCACCACCGCCGTGGAGCATGACGCCGTCCGCCGGCCCATGGAACGGCTGGCCGACCAGGGCTGGGAGATCACCTGGCTCAAGCCCGACGGGGACGGCCGCATCGCCGCTGAGGATTTTGAAAACGCCCTGCGGCCTGACACGGTTTTCGCCAGTGTGATGCTGGTCAACAACGAGACGGGCGCCGTCAACCCCGTTGGGGAGATGGCTGCCGCCATTCGCCGCCGGAAAACCGGGACCATCCTCCACACGGACGCCGTACAGGGCCTGTGCAAGGTCCCCATCAACGTCCGGAAGCTGGGGGCGGATCTGATCAGTCTGAGCAGCCATAAGATCTGTGGACCAAAGGGCTGCGGCGCCCTGTATATAAGCCCCGGCGTCAAGCTGCCGCCCCTGATCCTGGGCGGCGGGCAGGAAAAGGGACGCCGGGCCGGGACGGAGGCCATGCCTGCTATCGCCGGGTTTGCCGAGGCGGTTCGTCTGGGCATGGCGGAGATGGACGAGACCACGGAGCGTATGCGGCGCCTCCGGGACTGGCTGGCCGAGGCGGTTCCGGCGCAGATCCCCGGCGCGGTCATCATCGGGAAGGGGGACGCGCCCCACATCCTGAGCCTGTCTCTGCCCGGCTATCGGAGCGAGGTGCTCATGAACTGTCTGGAGCAGGACGGCATTTCCGTGTCCAAAAGCTCTGCCTGCAAAAAAGGCGGGCGCAGCCACGTGCTGGAGGCCATGGGCCTGCCGGACCGGGTCATCGACGGGGCCCTCCGGATCAGTTTCTCCCGGTACAGCACCCAGGAGGAGGCCGCTTATTTCCTGCAGCGGCTCCAGGCAGCGGCGGAGCGGCTGATCCACACCTGATTGCTTCCGGAAAACACCGGTAATTTGGCACAATATCTTGACATCACCGGGAAGATTCGATACTATATAAGGTAAGAATCAAAGGCATTATTCAGTCTGAGAAATGGAAATCCAATAGAAAGAGAGGAAATAGTATGTTCTGTGGGAAATGCGGAGCGCAGATCAGCGACCAGGCGAAGTTCTGCACGAAATGCGGAGCGCCTGTAGCGGCGAATCTGACCCAGCAGGCGGAAGAAACGGCCAATCAGGCAGTTTCGGAAGCGGAGAGCGCGATCCGGGAGGCGGAAGCAGCGGCCGTGGAGATGACCCAGCAGGCGGAGACGGCTGTCCAGGAAGTTAACGAGCAGGCGGAGACGGCTGTCCAGGAAGTTACCGAGCAGGCGGAGACGGCTGCCCAGGAAGTTAACGAGCAGGCGGAGACGGCTGCCCAGGAGGTCACCCAGCAGGTGGAGACAACGGTTCAGGAGACCGTCAGGGAGACCGTGCCCGAGGTGCCCAATACGGCTGTGCCGGAGACAACGCCGGGAATCACCGGAAAGAATATCTTTAAGAACAAATTCTTCTACATAGGACTCGGCGTGGTCGTGGTTGCCATTGTGGTGGCCCTGATCCTGATCCTTGGCGGCGGAGCCAAGAGATACAATGTTCTGGATTATGTAACTGTTGAATACGACGGCTACAACGGAAACGCGTATGCGTACGTCTCGGTGGACCGGGATCGCCTGTTCATGGACATCGCTGCGGACAAGAAGATCGACGTGGCAGACGTGGACTCTATCCGGTCGCTGACTTCCACCGTGGAGAGGGCCAACGCCATCCAGGCGGCGGTCAATACAGTGGACGCGTATGGGGAGCCTGCAGATGCATTGTCCAATGGAGATACGATCACACTGTACGTGTTTTACGACAATCGCGTAGCTTCCCGTCAGAAGATCGAGTTTACGGGCGAGCAGAAGACGATCACCGTGGA
>ONVR01000225.1 GCA_900321335.1 uncultured Eubacteriales bacterium
ATCGGGGCTGATGATCTCCAGACTCTTCATGGCCAGCAGCACCGTCTCGGCCTCGGAATAGCCGTCGGCGCCGCCGATGTACTCCACGCCGATCTGGTGGATCTCTTTGTACTCACTGCTGCCGGAGGCCATGCGAAATACGTTTTCCGAATAGTACAGCTTGCGCAGCGTATCCGTCGCCGCGGTGCTCTTGACGATGCTCATGGTCACGTCCGGCTTGAGGGCCATCAGTCTGCCCTTGGCGTCCGGAAAGGTGATGACCGTGTCACTCTGCAGAAAGTTCCGGTTTTCCAGATACAGATCGTAGGGCTCGAATTTGCCCATATGGTAATGCCTGTACCCGTATTGCTCAAACAGCGCCCGCAGCGCCAGCGTCGTGTTGTCCTCCCAGGTCAGAGCCATAGACGTTACCTCCCGATGGTTTGCTTGTATGTTACAGCACCTTGACGCTTTAGTCAATTAGCATGTTAACTAAATAAATTACAGATTCGGACAATCTGACATTCTATTTTACCATACGATCCCGGAAAACAAAAGGGATTTTCACACCTTTTCCGAAATCCGGCGGGGAAAAGCGAAGGGGGGAGAGAAACTGGTTTCCCGTAAAAAAGCAAGAAACCGGTTGCCTTTGCCGGGGCCGGGTGCTATAATATCCCAGTGATTTTCTTCAACAAGTTAAATCGTGTTACTGCCCCAGCGGCGGCAGTTGTTCCGGAGGACAGCGTATGGAGTATAAAAAAGAGATTTTGCGGTATGCCTTTGCCAAATCCCTGCCGGTGCTTTTCGGCTATCTGTTTTTGGGGATTGCCTTCGGCATTCTGTTCCAGCAGGCCGGATATGACGCCTTCTGGGCCGCCATTGCCAGCATCCTGTGCTACGGCGGATCTTCCCAGTTTGCCCTGGCTTCCCTGGCCGGGAGCCATTCTTCCCTTGCTTTGGTGGCGCTGATGACGCTTTTCATCAACGCCCGGCACATTTTTTACGGCATCTCCTTTGTGGAGGATTTCAAGATCATGCGCCAGCGGCCCTATATGATCTTCTCTCTGACGGACGAGACGTACTCTGTGCTCAATCTGTGTCAGAAGGACGAGTATCTGCATCTGCAGAACAACAAAGCCATGTTCTGGATCGCCCTGTTTGACCACAGCTACTGGATCCTGGGTTCTGTCATCGGGGCGCTGGCGGGGCAGCTGATCCCCTTTGACTTTACCGGGATCGATTTTTCCATGACCGCCCTGTTCGTTGTGATCCTGGTGGATCGCCTGAGCGGGGGAAAAGAGGACAAAAGCGGCATGCTGGCGGCCATTGCCGGCCTTGCGGTGGGGGCTGTCTGCCTGTTTGTGTTCAAGCCGGAGGGCTTTATCCTGCCGGCCATGGTCATAACGGTGATCCTGCTGACGGTGACGTCGGGGCGGAACAAGGAGGCTGCAGATCATGAATAAGTACGTGTATATCATCCTGGCTATTCTCATCAGCGCTGCCGTCACCTTTCTGCTCCGGCTGGTCCCCTTTGCCATCTTCAGCAGAAAGCCCATGCCGGCCCGGCTGCAGAAGCTGGCAAAGCTCCTGCCCTCGGCCATCATCGCGGTGCTGGTGATCTACTGCATCCGAAATGCGGTGTTCGCCTCCGTGACAGAGCTTCTGGTCACCCTGTTTTCCGTGGGCGTGGTAGTGGGTCTGCATCTGTGGAAGCGGCAGACGCTGCTGAGCATCGCCGGCGGCACGGTGGTGTATATGGCGGCTTTGCGAATTTTTTTGTAAAAGACCGGTTTTTATGTGGAAAAAACGCGGGGTATCTGCTATACTGAAATCAGCACGAAAGAACTTGCCTTTACGATATAAAGAGGGGGATTATACCATGACAGACGCGAAACTTTTTTCCGGCAACGCCAACAAGGCTCTGGCCGAGAAGATTGCGGCAAAACTGGGAACAAAGCTGGGAAAGATGGAGGTTACCCATTTTTCCGACGGCGAGGTTTTTGTCACGCTCAATGAGACGGTGAGAAACTGCGACGTGTTTCTCATTCAGCCCACCTGCGGCCCTGTAAACGATAACCTGATGGAGCTTTTGGTCATGATCGACGCCTGCCGCCGGGCCTCTGCCGGCAGCATCACCGTGGTCATCCCGTACTTCGGCTATGCCCGGCAGGAGAGAAAGTCCAGACCCCGTGATCCCATCACGGCAAAGCTGGTGGCCAATATGATCACCACCGCCGGCGCGGACCGGGTGATCACCATGGACCTGCACGCGGCAGCCATCGAGGGCTTCTTTGACATTCCCGTTGACAACTTCCTGGGAGGCGTGCTGTTTACCAAGTACTTTACCGACAAGTTCGGCTATGGCAATCCCGACGTTATGGTGGTTTCTCCCGACGTGGGCTCCGTTGCCAGAGCCAGAAAGTTTGCTCAGACCCTTGGCGTGGGCATGGCCATTGTGGACAAGCGTCGGGAAAAAGCAAATCAGTCCGAGGTGATGAACATCATCGGCGACGTGAAGGGCAAGCGCATCGTTATTTTCGACGATATGGTGGACACAGCCGGCAGCCTGTGCGGTGCGGCCAAGGCCATGGTCGAGGTGGGAGGCGCTACGGAGGTCTATGCCTGTGCGACCCACGGCGTGCTCTCCGGTCCGGCCATCAGCAGGATCAATGACAGCGTCATCAAGGAACTGGTGCTGGTGGATACGATCCCCGCCCCGGAAGTGGTCTCGGAGAAGATCACCTACGTCACCTCCTGTGAGATGTTTGCCGAAGCCATCAGCTGTGTGCTGGACGGCTCCTCCATGGAGAAGATCGACGGGTAATGCTGTTTCAGAAGAAGGCCGCGGTGGACTGGCTTGTGGTTTTTCTGGGAAATCCCGGGGTGCGGTTTGCCGAAACCCGGCACAATGTGGGGTTTATGACGGCGGAGGTCTATGAGCGGGAACACGGTGTGCGGATCGACCGGTCCAAATTCAAGGCTCTTACGGGACGCTGTCTCGTGGGAGACGCGGAGGTGCTGCTGCTCAAGCCACAGACCTTCATGAATCTCAGCGGCGACGCGGTCAGCCAGGCCATGCGCTTTTACAAGGTGCCCCTGGAGCGGGTGCTCGTGGTGTCGGACGACGTGTCTCTGGACGTGGGAAAGCTCCGGCTGCGCAGAAACGGCTCCGCCGGCGGGCATAACGGTCTGAAGGACATCATCGCCAAATGCGGCGGGGAGGGATTTCCCCGGATCAAGATCGGGGTGGGTCAGAAGCCCCACCCGGATTACGATATGGCCCAATGGGTGCTGAGCACGTTCAAGGATCAGGACGCAGAGCAGATCCGGAGTGCGGTGCAGCGGGCTGCCCAGGCGGTGGACGCCGTGATCACCCAGGGCATGGACAAGGCCATGAACGA
>ONVR01000223.1 GCA_900321335.1 uncultured Eubacteriales bacterium
CTGACGGAGGCCATGGGCTACAGCCTTCTGGCGGGGGGAAAACGGATCCGGCCGGTGCTGGTTCTGGCTTTCTGCCAGGCCGCGGGAGGGGACCCCACGCTGGCCCTGCCCGGCGCCTGCGCCGTGGAGATGCTGCACACCTATTCCCTGATCCACGACGATCTGCCCTGCATGGACAACGACGATCTGCGCCGGGGAAAGCCCACCAACCACGTGGTTTACGGGGCGTGTACCGCCACCCTGGCGGGAGACGCCTTACAGGCGGAGGCATTTGCCGCCGTGCTGGACAGTCCGGCGCTTCCGGCGGCAAGACGGGCGGAAATGGCCTTGTACCTGGCCCGGGCCGCCGGTGTGAGGGGCATCTGCGGCGGGCAGATCCTGGATATGCAGGGAGAGGGAAAGTCTCTTGGGCTGGAGGAGCTGGAGTATATTCATCTGCTCAAGACGGCGTCTTTGCTGCAGGCCTGCTGCAAAATGGGCGTAGCCGCCGCCGGGGGCACTCGGGAGCAGCTGGCCGCCGCCGACGCCTATGCCAGGCACGTAGGGCTTGCGTTTCAGATCGCAGACGACCTGCTGGATGTGACTTCCACCACCGAGACGCTGGGAAAGCCTGTGGGCAGCGACGCGGACAATCACAAGACCACCTACGTCACCCTTTTGGGGGCGGCGGCGTGCCGGGAGCGGATCGACCGGGAGACGGAACTGGCCGTGCAGGCCATCCGGGACGCTTTTGACCGGCCTGGGTTTTTGCTGTGGCTGGCGCAGTGGCTTGCCCGCCGGGAGCGGTAATTTTGCGGTTTTGGTCCTGGAGTCTTGATAAAAATGCGGGACCCTGCTACAATATAGGATACAGTGACGCAGTATTCTAGTCGGATCTTCTGTCTCCTAAGAAGGGCCTAAAAATCCTTTAAAGGGCATAACTGTGAAACTTCTTGTGTTTGCTTTCGGCGCCCAGCCGGGGGTGGATGCTGGAAGGAAGTGATTACCACTTGCGCTCTCAGGGCGCCTCCAACGGCATGGAGTCAACGACCCTGTTTGCGTGGAGACCTGTTTTCGTGCCGGGAGCAACCCGTTTTGCCGGATAGGCTACCCCGGTACGTGACAGATTGTGAACCTGCAATGCGGTGCTCAATGACGCTGTGTGCAGAGTAGCCTGCCTTGCGTGGCGGGTGCGGATAGCCATGAAGATATGCCAGGTCGCGGCCGGACGGAAGCGTATCGGTGTTTTCACCGTAATGGCTTGAAATACTCGCTGCAAAAGAGGCTAAGAGACAGTTTGACCGTCGTGGAAAACACCTAGGCTGTCGGGCGCGGCTGGCGCCCGGACCGGCGATGGATTGCAGTGCGGACTCAGTGGCAGTCGGGCCCCGGAGACGGTAACGCTTCGGACACGTCTTCAAAGGGAAACCGCCTCATCGGCGACGAGAGGCAGACGCGTGGGAAAGCTCGCCCGTACCTAAGCCGTAAGATTTACATCGCCGGTTGTCCTGTCAGATCCTCTGGCCGGATCACCGGCAAATGGGAATTGATCTGTGTAACATGAAAAACAAAGTCGACAAAAAATGGATCGTGGAGATCACGGTCCTGAGTTTTCTGATCTCCGTGGTTTTTTCCTTTGCCTCCTCCAGAATGCTGGACGGAGCGGGATACGTCATGGCCTTTGCGGTGCTTGCCATTTTTATTCTCGTGGGCATCGTCTTTGATATGATCGGCGTGGCCGTGACCAGCGCCACGGAGGCGCCCCTGCATTCCATGGCCTCCCATCGGGAGCCGGGAGCGGCGGAGGCTCTTGATATTGTACGCAACGCGGAGAAGGTCGCCAGCATCTGCAACGATGTGGTGGGAGATATCTCCGGTATCATAAGCGGTACCACCGCGGCCGTACTGGCGGCCCGGCTGGTGGCCGGCTTTTCCTTTAACGCCATCCTTGTCCCGCTGGTGCTCTCCGGCGTGGTGGCCGGAACCACCATCGGCGGCAAAGCCGCGGGAAAGACCTTCGGCATGAAACATAACACGCAAATCGTCCTGCACGTGGGAAAGGTGCTGCATTTCTTTCACCTGTCCCGGGGCAGAAACGGCGGAAAACGACCCCGCCGGTAAGGACGCTGCGAATTGTGAGGGATCGGTATTTTGGCAGTTTTGGATCAGATCCGCTCTCCGGAGGACGTAAAGGCCCTGGATGAGGCACAGCTGGAGACGCTGTGTGCGGAGCTGCGGGATTTTATAACGGAAAACGTGGCGAAAACAGGGGGCCATCTGGCGTCCAATCTGGGAGCGGTGGAACTCACCGTGGCCATCCACCGGGTGTTTGACACCGCTGTGGACAGGCTGGTGTTCGACGTGGGACATCAGAGCTACGTGCATAAAATACTCACCGGGCGCGCTGACCGCTTCGACACGCTGCGCACCTTTGGCGGGCTCTCCGGCTTTCCAAAGCCGAAAGAGAGCGTCCATGACGCCTTCATCGCCGGCCACGCCTCCAACTCCATCTCCGTGGCGCTGGGCATGGCCCGGGCGCGCACCATCCGGGGGGAGAACCACGACGTCATCGCGCTGCTGGGAGACGGCGCCCTCACCGGCGGCCTGGCTTACGAGGCCCTCAACGACGTGGGAGAGAGCCAGGAAAAGCTGATCGTCCTCCTAAATGACAACGAGATGTCCATCGCCAAAAACGTGGGCGGCATGGCCCGGCACCTGGCGGTGCAGCGCCTGAGTCCCCGTTATCTCCGGGCAAAGCGGCTTTACCGCCGCCTGACGGACAAGACCTGGCTGGGCCGAAGCCTCTATAAACTGACCCACCGGATCAAGCGCAAGATCCGCCGGAACCTGCTGCCCTGCAGCGTGTTCGAGGATATGGGTCTGCAGTACGCAGGGCCGGTGGACGGCCATAACATCCGGCGCCTTACCGAGGCGCTGACCTGGGCGAAAAACCTGGGCGAGCCCGTGGTGGTCCACGTGGTCACGAAAAAAGGCAAGGGCAAACCCTATGCCGAGGAAAACCCCGGCGCCTATCACGGGGTTTCCGCCTTTGACCCCCGCACGGGAGAGATCCCGCCGGAGAAGGAGAGCTTTTCCGGCGTCTTTGGCAAAGAACTCTGCCGTCTGGCCGCGGCAAACGACGCCATCTGCGCCATCACGGCCGCAATGGCCGACGGGACGGGTCTGACCGCTTTTTCCAACCTCTACCCCGATCGCTTTTTTGACGTGGGTATTGCCGAGGAACACGCGGCATCCATGGCCGCGGGCATGGCGGCAGCGGGGCTCGTCCCTGTGTTTGCCGTGTACTCCACCTTCCTGCAGCGGTCGTACGATATGCTGCTGCATGACGTGGCGATCAGCGGTCTGCATGGGGTGTTTGCCGTGGACAGAGCCGGTCTGGTGGGGGCCGACGGGGAGACCCACCACGGAATATTTGACGTTGCCTATCTGAGCACCGTCCCCGGCATGAAGGTCTATGCCCCCGCCAGCTTTCAGGAGCTCCGGGACATGCTTGCGGCCGCGGTGAACCAAGAGACCGGACCGGTGGCAGTGCGCTATCCCAGAGGGGAGGAGGGCGCTTACCGGGACGGCGGCGCCCAGGCCGTCAAATGTCTCCGGGAGGGGCGGGATATGACCCTTGTGACCTATGGAGTGAACGTCAACGACGCCCTGGAGGCCGCGGAAAATCTTAAGAAAGAAAACGTCAGTCTGGAGGTTCTGAAGCTGGGGGTCATCAATCCCCTGCCCCTGGAGCCGGTACTGGCGTCTGTGAAGAAAACGGGCCGGCTTCTCGTGGTGGAGGAGTGTGTGGCCCAGAACTGTGTGGGCCAGCGTATTGCCGCTGCCCTGATCTGCGGCGGCATCCCCGCCGGGAGCGTGAGACTGCTGAATCTGGGAGACGGCTACGTCACCCACGGAACGGTCCAGCAGCTCCGGCAGCTGTGCGGCATCGACGCGGCAGGGGTGCAGCGGGCCGTCATGGAGGAGCTTGGCAATGGGTAAAACGCGTTTGGATGCCCTGCTGGTGGAGAAGGGGCTTTGTCAGAGCCGGGAGCGGGCCAAAACCACCATTATGAGCGGTCTGGTCTTCGTCAACGGCCAGCGGGTGGATAAGCCAGGCACGGCCGTGGCGGCGGACAGCGCC
>ONVR01000221.1 GCA_900321335.1 uncultured Eubacteriales bacterium
GCCCGGCGCTTGTCGATGCCCATGGCCGCAAAGGTGACGAGGTTGATCAGGACAAGATAGCATAGGATCAGATAAACAAATTTCATAGTATTGTGAAAAAAGGGGGGCGGCAGCCGCCGCCCCCGGAAGTGTTTTATTTGTTTGCCAGTGACAGAAGCCAGGTCCGTTTTACGGTCACGTCCTGGGTCAGACGTTCCGTCCAGGCGTCGTAATCCGCGGTGCGCAGTTTGTTTTCCGCCTGATAATCGCAGTAATCATCGCCGGTGCCGTCATAGAAGAGGATAAAACAGCGGTTTTCATCGTAGGATACCAGATCCACGTCGCCGGGCTTGCGGGCCTCGTCAAAGAGCCAGTCGTTCATCTCGCCGGTGTACTGGTATCTGTAAACGTTGGCAAGGTAGCCGTTTTCCACAGAGGTGTTGTCGGAGTAGGCGGTGACGTAGTTTACGAAGTTTTCCGCCGTGTGATCGGCGTCTGCCTCCCACTGGGTCAGAACCTCCTCCGCCCGCTTGCGCATCTCCTCCCGGGCGGCCTCGTCGCCGTCGCCGGCGGCGTCGAATTCCACGGCGTAGGCGTTGACCATGGGATACGCGTTTGCGTCACGGCTGATGAAGTATACCACGTAGACGCCGGAGGTCCCCATAGTAGCGATGGTCACGTCGCCGGACTTGCGGTCGGCGGCGCGGAGCCAGTCCCCGTAAACGCTGCCGAGGATATCCCCCTGATAGTGCCGGAGCGTGGCGTCGTCATCGGCAAAGGTCTCGCTGTCATAATCCCGGGCCGCGTCGATGAACGCCTGCTCGCTGTCGGCGGCGTCGGCATAGGCCCGGGCCGCCTCTTCGGCCTGCTCCAGACTGTCAAAGTTGGAGGCGCTGATGTAGAAGTAGCGGAAGGCAAAGGTGTCAAAGCTGTCCCGGTTTTCCCGGTAGCAGGCCTCCAACGCCTCGTCGCTGTAGGTAAAGCCCTCCCGTACACTCTCGTCGTAGCATTCGGCGTAGCGCGCCCGGGTGAGCACGTCAAGGAAGCATTCTTCATTCATGCCCGCGCCGTAGCGGGATTTCAGATACTCGTCAAAGGAGCGGAACGCCCCGGACTGCTCCACGCTGGTCCGCAGCCGGGCCACCTGATCGTCAATGGCCTGCTGCTGTTCGTCGGAGAGGGCGAACCCGTTGGCCCTGCCGTCGGCGCACTTGACAGCGGTGTCGGTCATGGACTCAATGGCCATTTCCCGGAACACGTCGGCCCAGGTCTCTCCCGTTGTCTCGTCGTAGAGCTGTCCGGCAAAGGGAGCGTTGGCGTCAGGCAGATACGCCTCCGGATTGTCGGGGAAGTAGCTGTAGATCTGATTGGCGTAATTGGTGTAGGCGTTGCTGTAGTAGTAGTTGTAATCGACCGGAGAAAAGGATTCGCCGTTGATCTTCACAGCGGTGCCGTTTCGCCGGAGCAGATTGGAGTTGATCAGCAGCGCCGCCGCCAGCAGCACCACAACCAGAGCGGCGAAGATGATGACGATGGTGCGGGTCTGCCGCTTGCTTTTCTGTTCCTGGGCCAGCGCCTTGGCTTTTTTATCCTTTGAAGTGCTCATTTTGCGCATACCTTCTTTAACCTGTTTCTGTTTCAAGGGAAAAAAGAGGATGATTTCTGCAAAAAGATAAACAAGATCCCCGCGGATGCCGTGGCCGCCCATTTATAACCTGCACGATCTATGCAGGTGGGTCGCCTCCTTGCGCGCTTACTGCTTCCAACGTCCGGATGAATGTCCAGGCATTTCCGGGAGGCCTGCAAACCTGCGCAAGAGTCCGGCGTCCCGTATAAGTGATGTGGGTTTAAAAGGGTCAGCCACGCACATCGCAGGGATCGCAAAAACGTATTTTACTGATCGGAGAGGTCCTCCGGGAACGGCTCCGGCACATCGTCCTGGAACAGAAGCTCCATATACTTGTCGTATACGGCCTGCTCCTCGGCCTCGTCGTCGATGGTTACAAACTCCATCTCGCCGTCCTGTTCCACGACCTTCAGCAGCACCGTGCCGTAGTCCTCGTCCTGCTCATCCATATCCGCGGGGAGGAAGGCCATGTACATCTCGTCGTTGAGGTCGATGGTCATGATGTGCTCCAACTTGAACTCGTTTCCGTCCTCGTCGAGAATCGAGATAAAGTCGCTGCCAAAAATATCGCTCATGCCGCACCTCCTTTTTACAGCCCTATTGTACAACGAAAGACCCCGGAAATCAATAGAGGGGATTATCCAAAAAAAGACTTTGGATTTGATGTAAAATGCCACTTGACAAAAGCGTTCGGAGGCGTATTTATCATATTTTTCGGGAGACTTCATATTTTATTAATAGAATGGAAACACATATTTGACAGACTGTGATATAATAGCGATAATGGTTATTATACGTTGAGCCGGTGCGCCCGGCCCGGCGCGAAAAAACAGCATCACGGCCTTCAGGCCGTTTTCAGACGATACATGGGGGTGATCCATTGAGTACACGCAGCGTGAAGATCGCAAGACAGGCGGCCAAGGAGAGCGCCATGACCATCGGCGATATCATCGGATTCGTCTTAAAGATCATCGGCACCGTTTTCCTGGTACTGATCACGGCGGCGGTCGTATTTGCGTTTCTCTTTGTCGTATATATTAAAACCAATCTGACCACACAGCTTGACGTGGCCATTGAGGAATACACGGTCATGGAGTCCAGCAAGGTCTTTTACAAGAGCCCGGACACCGGCAATTACACAGAGCTTCTCACCCTGGAAAACGAGGAGTTCCGTATCTACCTGGGCTACGATGAGATCCCCAAGAACTTCATCAATGCAGCCATCGCCATCGAGGACAAGCGCTTTTATGAGCATAACGGCGTGGACTGGTTCCGTACGGTGTACGCCGTCGGCAACATGTTCCTGGGCGACAGCAACGCCGGCGGCTCCACCCTGACCCAGCAGCTGATCAAGAACCTGACCCAGGAAGATCAGCTTACCGTGCAGCGTAAGCTGTTGGAGATCTTCCGGGCCATTGCCTTTGAGAAGAAGTACAGCAAAGAGCAGATCCTGGAGTGGTATCTCAACAAGGTCTACTTCGGCAACGGCTGCTACGGCATTGAGGCGGCCTCCAACTATTACTTCGGAAAAGGCGCCAAGGAGATGACCCTGGCGGAGATCGCCTGTGTGGTGGGCATCACCAACAACCCGTCGCTGTACGACCCCTTTATCCGCCCGGAGATGAATAAGGAGCGGCAGGAGCTGATCCTTGAACAGATGTACGATCAGGAGATGATCACACGGGAGGAAATGGACGAGGCCATTGCCCAGCCCCTTCATTTTACGGGTACGGTCAACTCCAAGGAGAAGGGGGAAGACACCGGCGCCTACAGCTGGTTTGTTGACGCCCTGTACTACGATATCATCGACGATCTGGTCAAAACCAGAAACTGCACGGAGGAAGAGGCGGAGCATCTGCTGCTCAACAGCGGCTGGCGGATCTACACCACCTACAACCCCGATGTGCAGGCGTGCATTGACGCCGTATACGAGGACGTGGACAACCTGCCCTATGTCAGCGGCGATGACGAACAGCAGATCCAGTCCGCCATGGTTGTGATGGATCCCTATACCGGCGACGTGCTCGGTCTTGCCGGCGGCGTGGGGGACAAGGATGAGCAGGGCAGCCTGCTGCTCAACCGGGCCACCCAGTCCACCCGTTCTCCCGGCTCCTCCATCAAGCCCATCGCCTCTTACGGTCCGGCCCTGGAGTACGGCATCATCACCCCGGAGACCCGGTATCTGGACGGACCCAACGTCCGGCTCAAGGGCACCGACTGGATGCCGAACAACTACGACTATTCCTACATGGGCGTTGTGACCATCCGCAGGGCCCTGCTCAACTCTCTGAATACCATTGCGGCCCAGCTTGTGGACCAGCTCACCCCGGAGGTCAGCTACGAGTTCGTCACCAAGAACGCCGGCCTGTCCACCCTGACGCCGGAATATGACTGCACCTACGCCTCCATGGCCCTGGGCGAGATGGGAGACGGCGTTACCGTCCGGGATATGGCCTCCGCCTATACCATGTTCCCCAACAGCGGTCTGCGGTCCAAGGCGCGGCTTTACACCCACATCACCGATGCCGAGGGCAACCTGGTCATGGAAAACCCCGTGACCCAGAACGTGGCCATCTCCGAAAAGACCGCCTACTGGATGACAGATATGCTGGTCGACGCCTGTCACTACGGCACCGGCTCTGAGGCTTACCTGGGTGATTATCTCACCGGCGGCAAGACCGGTACCTCCTCATCCAACAACGACCGCTGGTTCGTGGGCTTTACCCCCTACTATGTGGGCGCCGTCTGGGTGGGATACGACATCCCCACGACCCTGTACGTGTCGGGCAACCCCGCGTCCCAGATCTTCTACCGGGTCATGTCCGCAGTGCATGAGGGGCTGCCGGATAAGGAATTCCCCGTGCCCGAGGATACGTACCTTGTGCCCATCCCCGGCATTCAGGAGACCAGTTACACCGTCAAGGGTGTGGACGAGACCGGAAAGGTCCTGTACACGGATACTGCCAAGGGTTATATCGGCGACGCGGTGGAGGTCAAGGCCAAGACTGTGGAGAACTACGAGATCGTCGGCGATAAGACCAAGAAGATCACCATCGGCGAAAGCGGTTCCGAGGTCACCTTCACCTATAAAGCTCTGCCTGTGGTGGAGCCGCCCAAAACGGAAACCGGCGGAAACACCAACGCCGGTACCGGCACGTCCACGGGCACAAATACCGGCACAAATACC
>ONVR01000219.1 GCA_900321335.1 uncultured Eubacteriales bacterium
GCGTTCATGGTCATCCTCGGCGGTCTCGTTTTCAACATCGGAAACGTGGGCGGCGGCGCGCTGGGCTTCAACACCCTGCTTGGGCTTCCCACCTGGCTGGGGTACATCCTGGCCGGCGGCCTTGCCATCGTGGTATTCCTGGTTAAAAACGCAAAGAAGGCAATGGACACGGTGACCAAGGTCCTGGGCGGCATTATGATCGTGGTGATCTTCATCGTCATCTGCGTGGTGAAGCCGCCCATCGGCTCTGCCATCAAGAACACCTTTGTGCCGGAGACCGGCTATCTGTCCCTGGGAACCGCGGTAATCACCCTGCTGGGCGGAACGGTTGGCGGATACATCACCTTCTCCGGCGCCCACCGCCTCATTGACGGCGGCATCACGGGCCGCACCCGGCTCAGAGACATCAACAAGAGCGCCATCACCGGCATCGGCATCGCCACCATCGTCCGGATCCTGCTGTTCCTGGCCATCCTGGGCGTTGTGGTCAAGGGCGTCACCCTGGACGCCTCCAACCCGGCGGCCGACGCCTTCCGGCAGGGAGCCGGTGAGATCGGTTACCGCTTTGCCGGCCTGGTGCTCCTGTGCGCGGCCATTACCTCCATCATCGGGGCCGCCTATACCTCCGTCTCCTTTATGAAGACCTTCCACCCGGTGATCGCCAAAAATGAAAACTGGTTTGTCATCGGCTTTATCGCCGTCTCCACCCTGATCATGCTGATCCTGGGCAACCCCGCGACCCTGCTGGTGATCGCCGGTGCCTTCAACGGACTGATCCTTCCCATTACCCTGGCCGTCTGCCTGATCGTGGCGAAGAAAAAAACCGTTATTGGCCCGGATTACAGCCACCCCTGGGTGCTGTGGTGCCTGGGCTGGATCGTGGTTGCAGTTTCCGCCTATCTGGGCGTGACCACCTTCATCAGCAACGTGGGCAAACTGCTC
The DNA here is from genome assembly GCA_900321335.1 of uncultured Eubacteriales bacterium. Classification (GTDB taxonomy): domain Bacteria; phylum Bacillota; class Clostridia; order Oscillospirales; family Oscillospiraceae; genus RUG678. Next base: position 943 of record ONVR01000219.1, read on the forward strand.
TGATCTGTCCTGTAACTGCGCAGCATCGGCTCCGGTGCTGCGCTTTTCTTTCAGCGTGAAAAACGGGAGGTGTTTTGATGCAAAAACCGAAGATACTGGTGGCGGGCGACTCGTCCGTTCTGATCGAATTCGGCAAGGAGATCTCACCGGAGACCAACCGCCGGATCGCCGCCACGGTACAGCTGATCCACGCCCAGCAGATCGAGGGCGTGGTGGATATGATCCCCACGTACTGTGCGCTTCTGATCAACTACGATCCCCGGGTCATCCTCTTCGATCCCCTGGTAAGGCGGCTGGAAAAGCTGCTGGAGATCGAGGTAAGCGCCGGGGAGACGAAAAAAAGAGTGTATGAGATCCCCGTGTGCTATGGGGGCAAATACGGTCCGGATCTGGACGTGATCGCCAGGCACGCGGGACTGACGGAGCAGGAGGTCATCCGGATCCACAGCTCCAGGGATTACCTGATCTATATGCTGGGCTTTCTGCCCGGTTTTACCTATCTGGGCGGCCTGGACGAGCGGATCCACACCCCCAGACTCCAGACGCCCCGGGTCCGCATCGAGGCGGGCAGCGTGGGCATCGGCGGGTCCCAGACGGGGATCTATCCCCTGGACTCTCCCGGGGGCTGGAACCTGATGGGGATGACCCCGGTCAAGACCTACGATCCGGAGCGGGAGGTGCCCATTCTGGTTAAGGCCGGGGAGTATATCCGCTTCGTGCCCGTGTCCGAGGAGGAGTACCTGCAGATCCGGGACGAGGTGGACAGCGGCGTCTATCAGGTGACGGTCCACGAGGAGGAGGCGTAATATGGGCATTCGCGTATTAAAACCCGGCATGCTGACCACGGTGCAGGACCTGGGCCGTGTCGGCTACCAGAGCCAGGGCTTCAGCGTAGCCGGCGTGATGGACGTGCGGTCCTTCAAGATCGCAAATCTGCTGGTGGACAACCCGGAAAACGAGCCTGTGCTGGAGTTCACCCTCATCGGCCCGACCCTGGAGTTCACGTCGGATACCATCATCGCCATCACCGGGGGCAACTTCAACCCCACCATCAACGGGGAACCGGCCCCCATGTATACCGCCATTTACATGCACAGGGGAGACGTGCTGAAATTCGGCAGCGCCATTACGGGCAGCCGGGGATACATCTCCTTTTCCAGCTATCTGAAGGTGCCCACGGTCATGGGGAGCCGCTGCACGAATATGAAGAGCTCTCTGGGGGGCTTTAAGGGCCGCAAGCTCCAGACGGACGATTTTATCCTCTTTCGGATCAAACGGCGGTATCTGCCCTACTTCCTGTCCCGGACCCTCAAGCCCGACGACATGGATCAGCAGCAGGTGACCCTGCGGGTGGTCATGGGGCCCCAGGACAGCGCCTTCACCAGAGAGGGCATCCAGACGTTCCTGAGCAGCACCTATACCGTGACCAATGAGTTTGACCGGATGGGGTGTCGGCTGGACGGGCCCTATATCGCGTCAAAAAACGGGTCGGACATCATCTCTGACGGCATCTGCTTCGGCTCCGTTCAGGTGCCCAGCCACGGCAAGCCCATCGTTCTGCTGGCGGACCGGCAGACCACCGGCGGCTACGCCAAAATCGCCACGGTGGCCTCCGTGGACATTCCCAAGCTGGTCCAGCGCAAGACGGACGACAAGATCCGCTTCAAGGCCATCACCGTCTACGAGGCCCAGAAGCTGCTGCTGGAGGAGACGGCCGAATTTGACCGGATGCGCAAGATCATCCACCAGCCCTGCAAAGAGGTCCTGGAATGCCGGCTCACGGCCAAGAGAGTCAGAAGCCTGTTTGAGTAAAGGAGAAGCACTATGGATATTAAAGTTCTTGAACAGCTCATCAAAATGATCGAGAACTCCGGCGTCAAGGAGTTTTCCTATAAAGACAGCGAGATGGAGATCGCCATCAGCACCCTGGACCACCCGCCTGTGGTGGCCCCGGCCGCTCCCGGCGCCTA
>ONVR01000257.1 GCA_900321335.1 uncultured Eubacteriales bacterium
CGGCGGTCCCAGATGCGCTGCTGCACGGCAGATTCATAGTTTTGTAGCGTCCAATTCTCTTGTAATTCTTTCAAAGCATCCATAGCATTCACTCCACATATACAAGCTTTCTCCCGTGGACCTCCAGCACCTGGGCCTCGACCTGATAGACGTCGGACAAAAGCTCTGCCGTTACCAGCTGCTCGTCGCCGTAGCAATAGACGCCGCCCTTGTGGATGAAGAGGAAGCGGTCGCAGTAGCGCAGCGCCAGGTTCAGGTCGTGGATGACCACGATGACGGTCAGCCCGTCGTCCCGGGCGATCTCCGCGGCGATCCGCATGACCTCATGCTGGTTATGCAGGTCGAGATTGCTGGTGGGCTCGTCCAACAGCAGGATCTTCGGCTGCTGGGCCAGGGCCCTGGCCAGCACGACCTTTTGCAGCTCGCCGCCGGAGAGCTCGTCGGTATAGCGCAGGGCGTAACGCTCCAGGTCCATGCGGCGGATGACGCTGCGGGTTATTTCGAGGTCCTCCTCCGTGGGGTTCATCTTGATGTAGGGCTTGCGGCCCAGCAGCACAGAGTCGAACACCGTGAGCTGCCCCGCGTCCGTCTGCTGCGCCACATAGGCCATGGTGCGGGCGATCTCCACGCGCTTCATGGCATGGACGCTGACGCCGTCCACCTCGATCGTGCCCTTCTGGGGCTCGTGGATGCGGTTGAAGCACTTCAACAGTGTGGATTTGCCCGCGCCGTTGTTGCCCAGCAGCGCCAGGCAGTGGCCGGCTTCCAGAGAGAAGGACACATCGCTCAGGATGTTCTTCGTGCCCGGATAAGCAAAGCACAGATCCTTGACTTCGATCATCGCCGCTTCCCTCCCTTGAAGATCAGATAGAGGAAGAGCGGGGCGCCCAGGAAAGAGGTGATGGCGCCGATGGGCAGCACCACGGGCTGCACGATCAGCCGTGCCACCGTGTCGCTCAGGAGCAGCAGCACGGAGCCCATCAGGGCGCTGGCGGGCAGCAGGTAGCGGTAATCGCTGCCGACGACCCGGCGCATCAGATGCGGCGCGATAAGGCCGATGAAGTTGATGATGCCGATATAGGAGACGATGACCGAGGCCGTCAGTGAGCTCACCACCATGCTGCTGAGCAGCAGGCGGTCGGTGTTGACACCCAGGCCCTTGGCCGTGCTCTCGCCGCTTTGCAGGGCGTTGTAGTTCCAGCGGTTCCAGAGAAAGAAGATCAGCGCGCCTGCCACGACGATGGACATAATGATGATCTCCCGCCAGGAGGTGCTACCCAGGCTGCCGAAGGTCCAAAACACCACGGCGGCCACCTTCACATCGTCGGCAAAGTATTGCAGCAGCGTCGTGCCGCCGGAAAAAAGCGAGCTCAGCGCCACGCCGGAGAGAATCATGGTCTGGGGCGTGATCTTCTTGATTCGGCTCAGTCCCAGCACCACAAATGTCGAGAGCATGGAGCCCACAAAGGCGCAGATCGACGTGGTGTAGGGGTTGGAGATCGCCACGCCGTCCAGCGTCTGGCTCTGCATCCCGGCGTCCAGGGCGATGATGGCGAAAGCGGCGCCGAAGGCCGCGCCCTGGGACACGCCGAGGGTGGAGGACGAAGCCAGCGGGTTGCGCAGAATGCTCTGCATCACGCAGCCCACCGCCGCCAGTCCGATGCCCGCGACGATAGCCGTCACCACTCTGGGCAGGCGCAGGTTGAACACCACGACCTTTTCCTTCGCGGTGCCGTGCCCCAACAGCGTCATCGCCACCTGCTTAATCGTCAGCCCGGAAGAACCGCTGGCAATCGCCACAAGAGCGATTGCCAGCGTGAGGATGACCATCAGAACCAGAAACAGGCGCTTGAAGCGAATGTATTTGCTGTATTCAGTTTCAAGCTGTTGTTCCGGCATGTTTACTCACCGATCGTCATCTGTCCGAAACCGATGCCGTTGTCATCCAGCACCTTGAGGTAGTCCATGCCGATCATGGTGTTGAAGATCTCCTCCGCCTTGGCGTTGAAGTCCACATCCGCAAACTGCTCGGGATAGATGATGGTGCCGGCATAGTAAGCGTCGGCAATGGCGAGCTCCATGTTGGTGGAGAAGTAGTTGAAGTTGACCTGGGAGTAGAGCTTGCCCTCCTGCACGGCCCGGAGGTTGTCATAGAAGGCCTTGTTGGTGGCGTAGTCCTCGTTCACCAGGTACATGTTGCTGGGGTTCAGGAAGATGATATCCGGATCCCAGACGGTGACCTGCTCCAGGTCCACCAGGAAAGCGCCCTTTTCGCCGGTCTCGTCGGCAACGTTCTTGGCATTGATGGCCACGAAAGGCGGATACTTCGCGGAAGTGCCCTCAAAGCCGTGGGGGCCGCGGAAGCCCATACCGCCGTTATAAACGGCCGGCTTCTCCTCCTCGGGGATATCCTTGGTGCGCTCGTTCATATCGTCGATCCAGCCCTGGATGGCTTTGCAGACCGTCTCGGCATGCTCAGCGGTGCCGGCCACCTCGCCGATCACCATCAGGGAATCCTGGAACTTCTTGTCCGTGAAGCCATTGGCGGTGATCGCAATGACCGGGATCTCAAGCTGGGTCTGCAGTTCGTCGGCCTTGGCCGCCTCGCTCGTCTGCATGATGATAACCTCGGGGTCCAGGACCACCAGCTCCTCGGTGTAGACGGTATCCCCGCTGCCGCCGGAGGAAACAGCGGTGCAGTTGGCGAAATACTTGTGCGCGGCATAGGCAAAGGGCATGCCGGGGTCGCCCTTGATCTCCAGCTCGGAGAGGCCGACGACCTTCTCCGCAGCGCCGGCGTAAACGATGAAGCGGGCTGCGCTGCCGAGGCCGACGATCTCATTCACCTCGCCGGGGATCTCCACGCTGCGGCCCAGCACGTCGGTGACGGTGCGGGGACCAGCGGGGGCGGGCGCCTCCGTGGGGGCAGGGGCCTCAGTAGCCTTAGGGGCTTCGGTGGCCTTCGGGGCCTCGGTAGCTTTCGGAGCTTCCGTCGCGGCGGGAGCCTCGGTGGCGGCGGGGGTCTCGGTCTTGGTGCCGCCGCAGCCGGTGAGGATGCCGATCATCAGGATGGCGGCCAGAAGAATGGCGATGGTTCTTTTCATTTTGTCATTTCCTTTCTGTATTGTTAATTATTGATTTTTCCTGTAGGCTTATGGGATTATGACTTGCCCATCATACACGGACGTTTTTCGACGCGCAAGCTCCCCCGGGGGATGTTTTTTACGGTTTTCTGCCGTGCATATGGCCCGGACCGGGGCCCATGTTCCAGGGTTTGATGTCCAGAATCGGGGTACCCTCCAGCATATCTGCGCCGTCCACGGTGAGCCTGCTGCCATCGACGGCCAGCACGTCCACCACCGTCACGCCGATGCCATTGGGGCGCATGGGACAGCGGGTATTGAACAGGCCCGTCATGCGCTTTTCAAAGTGGGAAAAAGCGATGCAGCTGTAGCCCTCGGACTTGTGGAAATAGAAGAGGATCTGCAGCTTCTTTCCCGGCACGATGTCCGTCAGACCTTCCACGAATTCCGGATAGATCTCGATCTCTTCTTTTCGTCCTCCAAAGCGCTCCGTTTCGGCTTCTGCCGGCGCGACGGAGACCACCTCGCCGATGGGCTTCATTACGATTTCCATTGTCATTCCTCCAATCTGTCAACACAAAAATCGCCCTGCCGGGCACGGCAGGGCGATTGAAAGCCGCCCTTCTCCGATCCACCGTCGGCCAGGGTAGAGATACCTCCGCACGGGCGATCTGACTTGTCCGAAGTCCTCGGACTCACAGTGGCGGGACCGTACCGGAGTTGCACCGGTTTCTCCCGACGCGGGGCAGTTCAATTAACGGCTACCAGTATATAGGTGTATCGGTATCGCTGCGATACATTTTTGGGATTTCTGTGTCATTACAAAACGGTATTGGTATTATTGTCTCGCGCCTGCTACAATATGGACCGTAATCTGGAAGGAGGTCGGATATGGACAACAACGCCGCGAAAAAGATCGCCGTGACAGAGGGTCTCATTAAGGACGCTTTTCTCACCGCCCTGAAACGTGAAACGTATGCCGAGATCACCGTCAGCGATATCTGCCGCCTCGCCAACATCGGCCGGAGCACCTTCTACCGCCGTTACGAGTCCATCCCCTTCGTGGTCAATGATGTCTTTGCGGACATGCTCAGCAGCATTTCCAATGTCCACGAGCACGTGATGGGCACGGACATGCTGTGTAAAACGCCGCTGTGTCAGTTTGTGCGGGAGAATGAGAAGTACAGCGTGATCCTGGTGGATTCCGCGCTGTCGGAGGCCTTCATCAGTTATGCCGTGGAAAATCGCATCGACTCTGTGGCGGATGACCGGACTGATCTGAACGAGGCGCAGAAGCGGACGCTGAAGGAATATCTGCTGTCCGGCTGTGTCTATGTGATCCGGCGCAATCTGCGGGCCGACGCGGACAAATGGGACAGCTTCAAGTGTGTGATAGACGAGTTCATCCGCAACGGCTGTCATCTGGTAAATGCATAACAAAGGGACAAAAGGAGGAGCACATGAAACTTGCAGTCATCTATGAATCCGTGACCGGGAACACAAAGCAGGCGGCGGAGTGGATCGCCGCGGGCATGAACGCCGTTGCGGGCGTTGAGGCTCGGGCCTTCCCTATCGATGCCGTGGACGAGTCCTTTGTGAAGGAGGCTATGGGCGCCGTCATCGGCTGCCCCTCCTACATGGCGTCCATAACGCCCAACCTGCGCGCCTGGCTGATGCAGGCGGCGAAGCTGGGTCTTGCCGGGAAGCTGGGCGGCGCCTTTGCCACCGAGCAGTACACCCACGGCGGCGGAGAGCTGGTCATCCAAACGATCCTGACCAACGAGCTCTGCTTCGGGATGCTCTGCTATTCCGGCGGCGCGGCCATGGGACGGCCCTGCATCCACATCGGGCCCATCGCCGTGAACGGCAACATTGAAGCCCACAACGGCATGGCGCATTACGAGGCGAACTTCCGCGTCTTCGGCGAGCGGTTTGCCAAGAAGGCCGCGGAGCTGTTCGCCTGATATCAGGCTTGAAACAGTGCACTCCATCGACGAACGAGGTGGGAACGATGTGGTTTTGGTTTGCTTTGGGCTCGGCCGTTTTTGCTGCGCTGACCTCGATTTTGGCAAAGGTCGGCATCGAGGGAGTCAACTCCAATCTTGCAACGGCGATCCGAACGGTCGTGGTCGTGATCATGGCCTGGGGCATGGTCTTCCTCACGAATGCGCAGGGCGGCATTTCCGATATTTCAAAGAAGAGCTGGATCTTCCTCATTCTTTCCGGGCTTGCGACCGGAGCGTCCTGGCTTTGCTATTACAAAGCCCTTCAGCTGGGCGAAGCATCCAAGGTCGTGCCCATCGACAAGCTCAGCGTCATCATTACATTGGTGCTCGCCTTCGTTTTCCTGCACGAGAAGTTCACGGCAAAATCCCTGATCGGCTGCGCGCTGATCGGCGCGGGAACGCTGCTGATGGTGTTGTAGTATGCCGATATCTGCGGTGAAAAACAACACAGCACATGATGCCGACGGCAAAAACGCCGTCGGCATCATTCTCTCCTTTTAATTAAGCATTGACGAAATCAAATACAAAGAATATGATTAAGCTATCGCTAAATTAAAGAGGTGGCTTATGGACATATCCGTGATGTTGAAAGCCTTGGGAGAGCCCACACGGTTTTCGATTTTTCAACAGCTTCTGATTCGCAAGCATTGTATCCGTTCTCTGTCAAAAAAGCTGGGAATTACCGAATCAGCGATCTCTCAACACATGAAAGTTCTGAAAGAAGCTGATATGGTTTACGGTGAGCGTTTCGGATACCACGTTCATTATCTTCCGAAGCAGGAGGCGCTGGATGAATTAAGCGCCGCCTTTGCCGAAATGAAGCAGCAATCCATGGATCTTTGCCGGGATTCTCAAGTCTGTCAATGTGAATTTCGGGAGGAGGCAAAGACATGAACCTTCTCCTTGATCTCTTTTTGAGCTTTGCAAAGATCGGCCTGTTCACTTTTGGCGGCGGATATGCCATGATCGCGCTGATCGAAAACACCTGTGTGGAGAAGAATCAATGGATCACGCATGATGAAATGATGAACATCGCGGTAATTGCGGAGTCCACCCCCGGGCCGATCGCCATCAACTGCGCCACTTTTGTCGGATACAAGCAGAAAGGCTTTGCAGGCGCGTTGGCAGCCACCGTTGGCATGATCCTTCCCTCTTTCTGCATTATCTTTGCGATATCCAGATTTCTGGACCATTTTTTGGAGATCGCATGGATCGCACACGCCTTCCAAGGCATCAAGATCGCTGTCGGTATCCTGATTCTTGATGCCGCTGTCAAGATGCTTCAAAAAATGCAGAAAAAACCGATGCCAATTGCATTCATGATCTGTGCTTCTGTGGCCATGCTGCTGATCAACATCTTCTCTATCAGGATTTCCTCCATCGTGCTGATGCTGACCGCAGGTCTTATCAGCCTGTTCATCTTCATGGTGAAAAAGCCTGCCGGGAAGGAAGGTGCCGGGAAATGATCCATTTGGAATTGCTTATCGGCTTCCTCAAGGTTGGCTGTTTCGCTTTCGGCGGAGCATATGGGGCGATCCCGCTCATTCGTGACGTGGTTCTTTCCTACGGGTGGCTGAACGATGAGATGCTGACCTATATGATTGCTGTCAGCGAAAGCACGCCGGGGCCGATCATGGTGAATCTGGCAACCTATGTCGGGAACTCGCAGGCGGGACTTCTTGGCTCTGTAATCGCAACCCTTGCCGTTGTATTGCCGTCCTTCATCATTATTCTGCTGGTAACTGCGCTTTTGAAAGCGGTTTTGAAGAATCCCTTTGTACAGGCAATTCTTCGCGGACTGAAACCGTGCATGATCGGTATTATTCTTGCTACCGGCGTTTATATGATCATCAGAAACGGCATTGTCATCCGAGACGGCGTTTTCCTGATTCGTCCCTTGATTCTGACGCTCGTGCTCGGGGCAATTTACTTTGGTTCCAGAAAGATCAGGAAAGGCGGTATTTCGCCGATTGCGCTGATCTGCCTGTCTGCCTTTGCTGGAATCGTCTCATATGCATTCTGATAAATGTCCAGCTGTTTCTCAGTAAAGCTCATCGCAATACGCCTCTTTCTTTTTTTTTGCACAAAACTCGGATGTCTGGGTGATCGAAATAGTCCTTCAACCCGCCAACTTTCATCTGACTACAG
>ONVR01000218.1 GCA_900321335.1 uncultured Eubacteriales bacterium
ATCCCCGTCATCATCTCCCAGACCGGGCTGAAGGATCTGGTCTACAACGACTTTCACGTGGGTGAGGACTGCGACGTGACCATCGTGGCCGGCTGCGGCATCCACAACGGGGGCAATTCCGCCAGTGAGCACACGGGCATCCACACCTTCTACCTTGCCAAAAACGCCAAAGTCAAGTACATCGAAAAGCACTACGGCGAAGGCGACGGCAACGGGGAGAACATCATGAACCCCGAGACCATCATCCACCTGTCCGAGGGCAGCTACATGGACATGGACACGGTACAGATCAAGGGCATCGACTCCACCTACCGGAAAACCAGCGGCGACCTGGCGGAGGACGCCACCCTGATCATCAAGGAAAAGATCATGACCCATGGCAAGCAGTCCGCCACCACGGAATTCAACGTGGAGCTCAACGGCGACGGCTGCGGCACCCACGTGGTCTCCCGCAGTGTGGCCAGAGACGACTCCAAGCAGCTGTTCATCAGCCGCATCAACGGCAACTGCGCCTGCAACGGCCACTCCGAGTGCGACGCCATCATCATGGACAACGGCGTGGTCAGCGCCGTGCCGGAGATCACCGCCAACAGCACCGAGGCCAGCCTGATCCACGAGGCCGCCATCGGCAAGATCGCCGGTGAGCAGATCATCAAGCTCATGACCCTCGGCTTGACGGAAAAAGAGGCGGAAGAACAGATCATCAACGGTTTTTTGAAGTAAGCAGCAGGAAATCCGATCCCGGAAACGCGTCATCCGCACTTCCGGGATCTTTTGCAAGGGAACACAAACCACACGTTAAGGAGGGAGCATACATGATTCAACCCATCACCAACATGAAAAACGCCTTTGATCTGACCGGGAAAAACGCTGTCGTCACCGGCGGCAACCGGGGACTGGGCTTCGGCATCGCTGCCGCGCTTGCCCAGCAGGGCGCCAACGTCGCCATCCTCTGCCGGGACCGGGCCAAGGCCGAAGAGGCGCTGGCGGAGCTTTCCCAATACGGCGGAACGCACATGAGCTTTGACTGTGACGTGACGGATCTGCCCGGGGTCATCGCCCTGGCGGACAAGGTCGTAGGCGAGTTCGGAGACGTGGACATTCTCGTCAACAACGCCGGCGTCTCCTGCGTCAGCGAGCTGCTGGACATGGACGAGGCTCTCACCGACTGGTATAAGGTTCTCAACACCGACCTCAACGGCACCGTCCACATGACCTATGCCTTCGGCAAAAAGATGCGGGATGCGGGCAAGGGCGGCAGCATCATCAACATCACCTCCAACGCGGCCTTCATCGTCAACAAGACCCAGGCCATGAGCCCCTACTCCAGCGCCAAGGCGGCGGCCAATCACTTCACCCACTGCATGGCTGTGGAGCTGGGCAAGTACAACATCCGGGTCAACGCCATTGCCCCCGGCTTCACCAACAGCGAGCTGAGCAAATTCATCCCAAAGGATATGTTTGACTATATCAACAACCAGATGCCCCTGGGCCGCTTCGGCGAGCCCATCGAGGTGGGCGCCCTGGCGGTCTATCTGGCCTCCCCCGCCGCGGCCCAGATCACCGGCACCGTCCAGGTCATCGACGGCGGCTATATCCTCTCCTGCTGAGTTGATTTTTCAGACGCATAAAACGATCCCCCACCTGTGGGTGGGGGATCGTTTTTGCTGTTCTTCTGCGGTCTTTCAGTCCGTAATGACGATGCTTTCGATCACCGGCTGCTCGGCGGCGGGGATCGTACCGTTATTGTCAACGGGCTTGGCGTCCTTTGCGATCTGCCAGGCGATCTCAAATCCCTCCGTTACACGGCCGAAGGCAGCGTACTGGCCGTCCAGGAAGGTGGCGTCCGCCACGGTGATGAAAAACTGCGAGCTGGCGCTGTTGGGATCCTTGGCCCGGGCCATGGAGATCACGCCCTTGACGTGGCTGATGGGGTTTTCCACACCGTTTGCGGAAAACTCTCCCTTGATCGTCTCCTCCGATCCGCCGGTTCCGTTGCCCTCTGGGTCTCCTCCCTGGATCATAAAACCGTCCATGATCCGGTGGAAGGTCAGGCCGTCATAGAAGCCCTCCTGGGCAAGCTTGATGAAGTTTGCCACCGTAATGGGTGCCGAACCCTCATCCAGCTCCAGCTTGATCACCCCATAGTCCTTTACCGTGATCTCCGCGTGGCGCACCTTCTCAAAGGGCTCCGTCTTTTTCCCCTGGCAGGCGCACAGGGCCAGCACCGTCAGAATCGCCATACCGATACAAATCCATTTTTTCATGTTTCACACGCTCCCGCATTCCTTTCCCCGATTCGGATCGGGGATCCTGTCTATTATAATGCGATCACGCCGCAAGTGCAACCATTAAGTGATCTCCTGCCGGTGGGAGTATGTGTCAAGTACGAGTTGGCAAGATTTCCTTTGTTGCGGGAACCCATCTTATGAATTTGAGAAAATCAGGTTATTTGACGCCGGCCTTGACAGACTTCGGCCCGGCCTGTTGCTGGATAACCGTGGGCGGCTCCGGGGTCATAAACTTGGGTATAACGAACAAGCGCCCTGTTTCAGCGTAACAGGCCGGCCTCGCCAGTCAAGACTCTTCGACCCGCAACGCGGGCGGCTGTAAGGTAGTTCATCCGTCATTAGGTTTCTTTGGCTCTCCTGAGTCATATAGATAGATCACTCAAAGATCTGTAATGCGAAATCTCTCGAAGCACGTATGTCAGATTGGTTGTGGATATATTTTTCCGGTACTCATATCCGGATCCTTCCGTTTCCTTCACCTGCTTTGCCGAAAACGGTTTCCCAGGATCTATCCATTCTACCTCTGCCTCCATCTCCGGAACCTCCGGAAGTGGTGCAAAGAGGCTATAGGTCTTTCCCAGATCCTGTTTGCCGTACTTCAAAGTGTCAAACAGGACCTCCCGGCCGCTGTTCTGCTTTGTCTGCAGTACCTTACCGTCGGCATCCAACAGCTCAAAGTCAAACACCTGATCGGCTCCCGGCTCCGCGCCGTCAACTGTTTTTTCTGCCGTCAGAACTGCCTGCCCTCCGATTTTTTTCGTCTTTGTCGTATTGCCGCCGACGGTGTTTTCAACCGTATAGCCCACGGGCACATTGGAAAAATCACACATAAACCGGACGTATACCGTGGTCGTTCCGGAGATGTCCTGCGTATTCTCCAGATGTATGATCTGCGGGTCGTCGGGATCCTGTACGATTGTAAAATACGCATTGGGGCTTGCACTGAGGAATTGAACGTGAGGATCGAGCACGTCCTCCAGCACGATCTCCCCTGCGGCAAAGCCTTTCTGATTCCAGAACTTGATGGTATAGGTGACGATCTGGTCCTCCGGGTCATCGGAGATCTCCGTTTTATCTACGCTTTTTTCTCCGTTTGCGGCACTGTAGCTGCTGCCCTGGAGAATATAGTTTTTATGCTCCGCATAGGGCGTTCCACCCTGCTCGTAGGTGATATCCGCCCGGTTGGTATACTTTCCCGCCAGGGGATCATCTGACGTCAGTACCACCCAGTAATTCACCTGCAGGGTTCCGCTCAGTGTCCCCGGATAGCGAAACGTCAGCGTATTGCCGGATACGGACACCTGATACAGGCTCCCGTCAACGGGCTCCCCGGTATTGCGGTCCAAAACCTCGATCGGCCTGTCCGGATCAAATTCCATACCGTCCGGTAAGGTATCGGTCACGACAATATTGGCGATCTCCGCCTCCTTGTTGTTGATATACAGGCGGTACTTGATGGCGCCGGGATCTGTCTTGAGCACGCCGATCTGGGCGGCACTGTCCCCGTAACCCTCCGAATAATCGTAGTCGCCGTAGCCCACCGCGTCTCCGTTATCCGCCGCGTCCTTGTTGATCGTATCGGTAAAAACCCCCGGGCCGGACGGTCCTTTGGGATTGACCGTAATGGAGGAGGAATCGTTCCCCACCGTGACGGGTCCGGTTTTCTGCTCATCCACTTCGGCTGTGGTGAGGAACATGGAAAAGCTGCCGGACAGGGCGCTCTCCGCGCCCTTGGCAAAGGTCAGCTTATACTGTCCGTTTCCCAGATCCTCCACCCCGCTGAAATGCTGGGAGGAGACGGACAGATCCACGCCGGATACAAGCTCCGGCGGAACCGAAACGTAAATAAAATCGCCCTCGTGGATGCTTCCCCGGTCCAGCCGGTACTTCACCGAATAGATGGCCGTGGAGCCGGAGGCGTATGATTCCTTGTTGGCGGTGATCGTCCCATGAAAGAATGCAGAGGCATCCTGGGCGTCTGTAACCGCTATCGTGACGACTGATCCGTCTTTCAGTGCAAGCGTCAGCGTCTCACGGCTGTTAAAGGGCCGCAAACCGGTAAGGAGCCAGTCCTCCCCCTGCCGTGTGACCTGAACCAGATCTCCGTTGGAAAAAGCCGCGTCGGAAACGTAGGCGATATCCAGATCCGTGCCAAGCTCTGTCAACAGGTCACTGAGCTTGACCGATTCCTTACCGTTCATGGACCAGGACGTTTCGTTCAGGTGAAAGTCCACCGTATAGGTGACGGCATAAATGGAGAACGCCTCAGCCTGAATGGTCACGACGTTCCCCTCACAGCCGATCAGCTCGGCGATCTCACAGCTTCCATCGTCAGCCAGATGGGCAACCAGCATCCCCGCATCCTCGTGTATCTCCTGCCCGTCAAGCTGAACGGAAACGGGTGTGGCAGGCTCGAGTTCTTCTCCGTCAGGGCCGTAAAAGGATATTTCCACCGCCACTACCTGCCTGACGAGCACTGCCTCCGCCTGCATGATCTGCTCGGCAGCCTGCTGACAATCTTCGGAAGCGAGCACCATGCGTGTTTGCTCCGGAAACGCGTCCTTCCCGGCGACCACCTTGACGTTCACCCCGTCAACGCTGTCTGTAAACACCTGCTCACCGCTGTCGCAGGGCGCCTCCTGCGCCGTTTCCTCCGCTTCCGGCTGACACGGCAGCTCTGCAGGCTCCCCCGCATCCACTGCGGAATCGCTCGGGTCCATCTCGATAGAACAAACCGGAACGCCTGTGTCCTCTTCCTCTGTATCCGCAGCGAGGACAACGCCGATTTGCGCCTGTACGGTAAGCAGGAGGATCAAAACCACACTCAACAGCTTTTTCAATCGTAAATTTCTGTTTACGATTACGGACTCCCCTCTATGTGTATTTGTTTTCCGGTCGCGTCCGGAGGTCAATCGCGTGCATTCACACATTTGCCAGAATGATTCTATCATCCGGGATTTTTGAATATCAATTTACTATTTTTTATTTTAGTCTAATTATATTTTTATCGTTCCATCTTAAAAGGCGCCCTTCTCCTGGTCCCTGATGTTTTTCAGCGAATTGCGTATGTGAAACCGCAGCATGGCATCACATCTTTTTGCGATGTACGCCGTGTCTTCCCGCATCTTGTGTTCAAAGAAATCTTTTATAATTCCCATAAACACATACATATAAAAATTCAGCATGAACGCCTTGTCTTTTTCCGAAACGGTAAGATTCTGATCCCGCGAACAGTCTTCGATCCCCCTCTGGATCA
>ONVR01000214.1 GCA_900321335.1 uncultured Eubacteriales bacterium
CCCTCATAGGCGGCCTTGACCGTCTCAATGGGCGTATCTCCCGCCCAGGGCGTATAGATATCCCGGATCACCGACACGTCGGAGCCGCCGCTGACGCTCAGAGGCGCCCGGTCGCTGTAGATCCTGCCCCCCGCCTCGATCTCGCTCATGGGGTAGACCTGCAGCAGATCCCCCTGGTTCATCATGGCGGCGAACACCTCCACCGCATAGGTGGCCTGGCACCACGCCTGATTGCTCATCATGTACATGGAGCCGGAGTTGTCAAATACGATACCGATGGACCGGCTGACGCTCTTTTTCGTCACATTGGCCGCCCCGGCGCTTCCCGCGGCGCCCAGCACCAGCGCCAGCACCAGACAGACCGCAAGCAGCCGTGCCGCCGCTTTTCGCGGCAGACGCTTTTTACAAGCCCCCATTGCCTCTCTCTCTTTCTTTGTTCAAATCGCCAGAATAATATCTATTTTGACACGATATTATAGCACACAAAGTCTGCAAAATTCAAGATTATTCGGCAAGAAAAACGGCACAATTTTCCTGGAAAACGCCTCCTGTCCAGTCCCCGTCCCGCCGCCGTCCTTTCCGGGCCATTTCCGACAAGGAAAACGCCTGTCCGCCGAAACAATTATGTGGGGATTGTCCGACTTGATTTTTGCCGGTATTTTGGTATAATGAGACTTGTGTCTGCATGGTTTTGACACTTCGGAAAATCCGCTGAAGACCAATTTCAAGAAAAGGGGAACGTTTATGGCGAAAATCAGCGAAGCCGCCGCTGCACAGATCCGCGGGATCTGCGACCGGTACGCGAATGAGAACACACCGCTTATGATGATCCTGTCCGACATTCAGAAGGAGTACGGATATATCCCTCTGGAGGTGCAGGAACTCGTCTCGGAGAAGACGGGGATCACCGTGGCCGAAATCTACGGCGTGGTGACCTTCTACTCCTTCTTCTCCCTCAAACCCAAAGGAAAATACGTCATCGGCTGCTGCCTGGGCACCGCCTGCTACGTCAAGGGCGCCCAGCAGGTGGTGGACAAGTTTTCGGAGATCCTGGGCATCGGGCCCGGCGGCACCACCGAGGACGGTCTGTTCACCATCGACGCCCTGCGCTGCATCGGCGCCTGCGGCATTGCCCCGGCCGTGACCATCAACGGCAAGGTTTACCCCAAGGTATCCGTGTCCGCCGTGCCCGACATCATTGCGGAATACCGCAGCATGGGAGGTGCCAGCTAAATGGAAAAGATCCGATCCTTCGCGGAGCTCAAGGCCGCCAACGAGTCCTGCTCGGCATGTCTCGCGGCCAAATTCAGCGGCACGGAGGGCAAGCGTGCCATCGTCCTGTGCGGCGGCACGGGATGTCTTTCCTCCAACTCCGCCGCCATCACGGAAAAATTTCGGGAGATCATCCGGGAAAAGAACCTGGAAGACAAGGTCACCGTCAATCAGGTGGGCTGCTTCGGCTTCTGTTCCCAGGGTCCCTTTGTCAAGATCTATCCCGAGGACACCCTTTACCGCCTGGTAACCATTGAAGACGTGGCGGAGATCATCGACACCGACATCGTCGGCGGTCAGGTGGTGGAGCGCCTGCTCTACGTGGACCCGTCCACGGGCAAGAAGGTGGTCAAGCAGGATGAGATCAACTTTTACAAAAAACAGCGCCGCATCGCCCTGCACGGCTGCGGCCAGATCAACCCCGAGGATATCCACGAGGCCCTGGGCGCCGGCGCCTTTCAGGGGCTCGCCAGAGCCCTGACCATGGACCGGAAGGCCGTGGTGCAGGAGGTGCTGGACGCGGGCATCCGGGGCCGGGGCGGCGCAGGCTTCCCCACGGGCAGAAAGTGGTCCTTCGCCATGGACAGCACCGGGGACAAGTACGTGGTCTGCAACGGCGACGAGGGCGACCCCGGCGCCTTTATGGACCGCTCCATTCTGGAGGGCAACCCCCTTGCCGTCATCGAGGGCATGATGATCGCCGGCTACGCCATCGGCGCCCAGAACGGCTACTTCTACGTCCGGGCCGAGTACCCCATCGCCGTCAACCGCCTGAAGATCGCCATCCGCCAGGCGGAAGAGGCCGGCCTTCTGGGAGACAACATTCTGGGCACCGATTTCAGCTTCCGGGTCCATATCCGTCTCGGTGCCGGCGCCTTCGTCTGCGGCGAG
>ONVR01000213.1 GCA_900321335.1 uncultured Eubacteriales bacterium
CCGCCGCGGCCCAACGGGAACTGTCTGAAATATGGAGCGCCGTCCTCTGACCGGAGGACGGCGCTTTTTTGCTTTTCCGGCACAGGGATGACCGGAAGAGACTTGACATTTTCAAATTGTTTCGATAGACTAACTTTTATCACGATTGGATGCGGAGAGGAAACATGGCGTTACTCATTACGTTTTTAACAGGCGTCTCCATCATTGTCGGGGCGCTGGTGATCAAGCTGTCACGGGACCCGGAGCGGATCGAGCAGATCTCCATCGCCCTGGCGCTGGGGGCCATGGGAGCCATTGCGGCCCTGGACGTGATCCCGGAGATCCTGGAGATCTATACCGGCAGGAGCCTGCTGCTGCCGGCCCTGCTGGTTCTGGC
The DNA here is from genome assembly GCA_900321335.1 of uncultured Eubacteriales bacterium. Taxonomy (GTDB): domain Bacteria; phylum Bacillota; class Clostridia; order Oscillospirales; family Oscillospiraceae; genus RUG678. The sequence continues at coordinate 377 of ONVR01000213.1, forward strand.
GGGGGTGGGACTGCTGAAGCTGCTGGATCTGTTCATCCCGGAGCATGACCATGACGGCCGGCTCTCAGACGCGGAGGCGGCCCATATCGGGACCATTTCCGCTGTGGCGCTGGTGCTGCACAATATCGTCGAGGGCATGACCGTCTACAGCCTGTCTCTGACCTCCCTGCGGCAGGGCGCCGTGGTGGCCCTGGGCATCGGCCTGCACAACATCCCCATGGGGATGCTGATCTACTCCATGCTCCAGCGGGAGCGCAGGCCCGTCAAATACGCCGTTTTCGCGGTGGTGAGTCTGTCCACGCTGATCGGCGGTCTGCTGCTGGCGCTGGTGACGGCGGGGCTGTCGGAGCTGGTGACGGGGGCCCTCATGTGCGTGGCCCTGGGGATGCTTTTGTATATCATGTTCTTTGAACTGCTGCCCCACACGGTAAAGAGCCGGCCGGTCTGGCTGTCGGCGGCGGGGGTCGCCGCGGGGTTTGCCCTGGTGCTGGTCAGCTCTCTTTTCGGATAAGAAAAAGCGAAGTGATTGCTCACTTCGCTTTTTTTATTCCTCATTTCCGGCTGCGGCCACGTCCCAGGCGGTGATGATGCCGTGCAGGCGGGACTGTTCCCGGCCGTTCTGGGTGACAAAGACCATGCCGATCTTGTCGTTTTTCTGCCGGGCCCGGTCGAACAGCTCAATCAGCTCCGACACCGGCATGCTTCCCGGGACGAAGCGGAAGGACTCCCGCACGTGATTTTTCAGGGGCAGGTAGTTCCAGATGTCCGCAAAGGTGAGCTCCGGCCCGATGCACACGCACTGCCTGTCCACCAGATAGGACAGCAGCACGTGCTCGCTGAATACGCCCTGGACCATATCGCCGCCGAGAATGGGCACGTGGGCAAAGCCCCGGTCGTTCATCTCCTTCATGGTCTGGAGCACCAGGTCGGTTTTGCGCTTGCAGAGCACCTGACGCAGCGGGATGGCGATATCCCGGGCCAGCAGGGGCTGCTCGATCCGGGCCACCAGCCGCCGCAGCAGCTCCAGCATCTCGCCGCTGGGCTCCACGGCGTAGGCGCCGTCGATCTTGGGCCGGTGGGTCAGCAGATTGCGCACGTCTCTGCAATAGGAAAGCTCCGTCCTCACGTCCTGAAATTCGGCCCGCCGCTCCAGCTGCGCCACGACGGAGCCGTCGGCGCGGAAGTTGTAGGCCTTGGCGGCGGCGACCTCCAGCTGCCGGTACAGATCCATAAATTCCTCGGTGTTGCTTTTGCTGTATGCCATGGGAAAACCCCTCTTTGCCATTGTTCTGTATCCATTATACACGGTCCGGCGGGAGAGCACAACGAAAAGTTTGCGATCCACCTTGCCCCGGGGGAAAATGAATTGCAATTTGCAGATTTTGCCTTTATAATGAGCGTAAGATCTCTATTATCAACACTGGGGAGGTTATTTTATGATCAAAGACGGCAGAATATGGGTTGCGAACAACGACAACGGCGAGCCCATCAGCATAAACCCCAAGATGGCCAACCGGCACGGTCTGGTGGCCGGCGCCACGGGCACCGGTAAGACCGTGACGCTGAAGGTCATGGCGGAGACCTTCAGCGATATGGGCGTGCCCGTGTTCATGGCGGACGTGAAGGGCGACGTGGCCGGTATCGCAAACCCCGGCGCCGACAGCGAGGATATGCAGAAGCGCATTGCCCGATTCGGCTTGAATGAGGCCGGTTTTGCCTATAAGGGGTATCCCGTCACCTTCTGGGACATCTATGGTCAGAAGGGCATTCAGCTGCGCACCACCATCTCCGAGATGGGCCCCCTGCTTATGTCCCGGATCCTGGATCTGAACGATCTGCAGAGCTCGATTCTGTCCGTGGTGTTCAAGATCGCCGACGACAACAACCTGCTGCTCATCGACACCAAGGACCTCAAGAGCATGCTCACCTACGTTCAGGAGAACGCCAACGAGTTTGCCGCGGACTACGGCAAGATCAGCGCCGCCTCCATCGGCGTGATCATCCGCTCCATCGTGGCCCTGGAGACGGAGGGCGGCGACAAGTTCTTCGGCGAGCCCGCCCTGAATATCAACGACTGGCTGACCACAGGGGACGGCGGCCGGGGCATGATCAACATCCTGGACAGCTCCAGCCTGATCAACAACGGCCGGCTGTACTCCACCTTCCTGCTCTGGCTGCTCTCCGAGCTCTTTGAGACCCTGCCGGAGGTGGGGGATCTGAGCAAGCCCAAGCTGGTGTTCTTCTTTGACGAGGCCCACCTGCTCTTCAGCAACGCCACCAAGACCCTGCTGGACAAGATCGAGCAGATGGTCAAGCTCATCCGCTCCAAGGGCGTAGGCGTCTATTTCTGCACCCAGAACCCCAGAGACGTGCCCGACGGCGTCCTGTCCCAGCTGGGCAACAAGGTCCAGCACGGTCTGCGGGCTTACACCCCCGCCGACCAGAAGGCGGTCAAGGCCGCGGCGGAGTCCTTCCGGGAGAATCCCGCCTTCAACACCTTCGATACCATTCTGGCCCTGGGCACCGGTGAGGCGGTGGTCTCCTTCCTGGGAGACGACGGTATTCCCGGCATGGCCCAGAAGGCGTATATCCTGCCCCCCCAGAGCCTGATGAGCGCCATTGCCGACGCTGACCGGGACATGAAGATCAAGGAGAGCCTGCTCTACAGCAAGTACTACAACGCCGTAGACCCGGACTCCGCCTATGAGTTCCTCCAGCGCCGCGGCCTGGAGCTTCAGGCGGAGGCGGAGGAGGCCGCCGCTGCCGCGGAGGCTGCCAAGGAGGCGGAAAAGGCCGCCAAGGAAGAGGCAAAGCAGGCGGAAAAAGAGGCCAAAGAGGCGGAGAAGGAGGCCCAGAAGGCCAAAAAGGCCCGGGCCAGAGCGGCCAAGAGCGTGGGCAACTCCGTGGTTGGCACCGTGGGCCGCGAGGTGGGCAAATCCCTGGGCGGCAAGTTCGGCAAATTCGGCAAGACCCTGGGCGGCAACCTGGGCGCCAGCCTGGGCAGAGGGCTGCTGAGCACCCTGTTCAAAAGCTGACGAAATCGGAAAACACAAACACACCGGAGCGCATCGCTCCGGTGTGCTTTTTTTATCAGTACAGCCAGCTGAACCATTTGTGCCAGAAGTCCTCTTCTTCCTCCTGCTCCTCCTCCGGAGCCTCGGGGTCCTCCTGGGTCGTTTCCGGCTCCGTTCCGGTGCCTTTGTTCGGGAAGAGCGTGTTCCACCAGTGCTGATGGACGGGGCAGGTCTCGCTGCCCCCGTCATAGACGGCCAGCGCGTCGGGTGTGCCCTCGGTGCCCTCCGCGAGATAAACCCGGTTCTCTGTACCGGTGCCGGGGCAGTAGCTGCCGGCCTTCACGCCGGAGGCTCTGCAGATGCGCACCGTCACGTGGCAGTCGCACTGCTCCGTGGGTTCCGTGCCCGGGGCAAAGGACTCCAGAGCGGTCATGTCTCCCTGCACCGTATGGTCGCAGGTGCCGGCGATGGCCAGCTTGCCGCATTTGGTACACACGGTCTTCGTTACCAGAGAATCGTCGGCAAGCAGGCTGTCGGCTGTGCCCAGACCCTCGTTTGCCCGGGCCATCACGGCCCGCCAGATATATTTGACGAAGGTGCTGTCCTCCGAGGGACTGTAATCGTCGTGGCCGCCCCATACGCCGCAGGTATAGACCGGGGAAAAGCCCACGAACCACTGGTCGGCCATGGCGTTGGTGGTGCCGCTCTTGCCGGCCAGGGCCACCCCGGCGACGTCCGCTGTGGTGCCGGTGCCCCGATCCATCACGTCTTCCATGGCGTCGGTGAGCAGAGCCGCTGTGGTGCGGTTCATCACCGGCGTTCCCGAACTCTCCCGGGACAGCAGCACGCTGCCGTCACGATCCAGTACCCGTGTATAATAGGCAGGCTCCCGGTAGGTGCCCCCGTTGGCAATGGCGCTGTAGGCGGCGGTCAGCTCCAGATTGGTCACGCCGCCGTTGGTGCCGCCCAGGGCAAGGGCTTCCACCTTGTCCGCGTCGGTCAGATGGGTAAAGCCGTAGGCGCTCAGATAACTCCACACCCGGCTCAGACCTACCTGCTGAAAACATTTCAGGGCGGGAATGTTGGCGGAGTGCACGATGGCCTCCCGGACGGTGGTGCGCCCGGCGTAGGTGCCGCTGGCGTCGTAGAGCTCCGTGCCGTCGGTGTAGGTGTAGGGGGCGTCGTCATAGACCGTGGCCAGGGTGGCGATCCCCGTATCCAGGGCAGCGGTGTACTCCCCGACGATCTTCATGGTGGAGCCGGGCTGGCGGACGCTGTCCGTGGCCCGGTTGAAGGTGAGGCTGGCGTCTTTCTTTCCCCGGCCGCCCACGATGGCCTTGACCTGGCCGGTGGCCTGCTCGATGATCACCACCGTGGCCTGATCGTCCCCGTAGTAGTGGATCTCGTCGTTGATCTCCTCCTCGCAGATGGCCTGCAGGCGGCTGTCCTGGGTGGATTCGACGGTCAGACCGCCGGAATACAGGGTGTGCCAGGCGGTCTCCTCGTCCCAGCCGAGGGTCTCCGTCATGTCGCCGATGACCTGAAGAATCAGGGCGTCCTCAAAGTAGGAGAACACCTCCGCCCCCGCCGGCACGTTGTCCTGCCGGATCCGCTCGTAGGGGTCGTCCGCGGCAGCCTCGTCATACTGCTGCTGGGAGATCATCTCCTGGTCCAGCATCAGAGAGAGCACCGTCAGACGGCGGCCGTCGTTTTCCTCCGGGCTGTACAGGGGGTCCAGATAGCTGGGGCTCTTGATGATGCCCGCCAGGACCGCGCACTCGGACAGGGACAGCTGGGACACGTGCTTGCCGAAATAGCGCATGGAGGCGGCCTCCACGCCCCAGGCCCCGCAGCCCAGATTCACCGTGTTGAGATAGTTTTCCAGAATCCAGGCCTTGGAGGTCTGCTTTTCCAGCTTTCGGGCCAGAGCCTGCTCCTGAATTTTCCGGGTGATTTTTTCGGAGAAGGTTTTCTCCTCTGTCCAGCCGGTCAGTACGTTGTTTTTAATGAGCTGTTGGGTAATGGTGCTGGCTCCCTCGCTCATGGAGCCGGAGGTGATGTTTCGCGTCAGGGCACGGAGGATGCCCCGCAGGTCCACGCCCTTGTGGTCGTAAAAGCGCTTGTCCTCAATGGCGATGACGGCGTTTTCCAGGTCGTCCGGGATCTCCTCCAGGGTCACGTAGACCCGGTTGGACTCGGCGCCCGTCAGGTTCAGGATCCGCTCGCCCCCGTCGTCCAGAACGGTGGAAAAATAGTCCTCCGGGGAGACGTCCTTCAGATCCAGCGCCGGGGCTTTGGCCGCGATGCGGGCGATTATAAAGGCGCCCACCGCGGCGGTGAGACACAGGAGAATCAGAAGCGAGAGAAAAATCCATTTAACCGCCTTCCGGCGCCGTCTGGTCTTTGTCAAAACATCCGTTCTCTGCACGTTTTTCATTTCCCACTCCTTTTTGCATATCACAGCGGCTTGTTGCCGCAAAGCCGTAATTGCACCATCAATGTACCATGTTTTTCCGCGAATTGGTGAATAAATTATAAACATTTGGTTGCGATCCGGTTACGAAGAGGCCCGGTTGGGCCCGGAGCATTGACTTTTTCTGCCAGAGAAAATACAATAAGCCCAAAGACCGTTTGTGAAAGGAGATGAGGCCCATGCCGCCTCCCATCGGCGGGCACGGCGCCAGAGGCTTTATGTCGGAGGAGGAGAAGGCGAGCCTTCCCAAGGTGACCAAGGCGCTGCTTTTGCGCGTGTTTTCCTACCTCCGGCCCTACTGGAAGCAGCTGCTGCTGGCGCTGCTGTGCATCATTCTGTCCTCCGTGTTCGTGCTTATGCCCTCGATCCTCACGGGCAAGATCATCGACGAGGGGCTCATCGGCCGGAATCTCCGGGCCCTGATCTTCTATCTGGCCCTGTCCTTCGCCGTGACCCTGGGGGCCAATCTCATCCAGGTGGCGGAGAGCTATATCAACACCTGGATCGCCCAGCACATCACCTTCGATATGCGCAACGCCATGTTCGCTCATCTCCAGAAGATGTCCCAGCGGTTTTTCACCACCAACAAGCAGGGGGATATCATCACCCGCATGACGGGGGATATCGCCGGGGTGGAGCGGGTGATCACCGACACCTTCAGCAGCATCCTCTCCAACGCCATCACCCTTGTGGTGGCCCTGGTGGCCATGTACCAGAAAAACTGGATCCTGGCGACCCTGGGGATCCTCATCGTCCCGGCCTTTACCCTGCCCACCCGGAAGGCGGGCAGGACCCGGTGGAGCATCACCCGGGACGCCCAGGCCTGCAACGACGAGATCAACGGCATTCTCAACGAGACCATGTCCGTCAGCGGCCAGCTGCTGGTCAAGCTCTTCGGCCGGGAGCAGGCGGAGTACGACAAGTATAAGGATGCCAACGGCCGGCTGATCCGGCTGAACATCAAAGAGAGCATGGCCGGACGCTGGTTCCGGGTGGTGCTGAGCCTGTTTACCAACATCGGGCCGATGCTCCTGTATCTGGTGGGCGGCATCCTCATGATGCGCTATGACAGTAAGATCACTGTGGGCGACATCTCGGTGCTGGTGGCCCTGTTGGGCCGGACCTACGGCCCGGTGAACAATCTGCTGAACATCCAGGTGGAGTGGATGCGCTCCATGGCCCTGTTCTCCCGGATCTTTGCGTATTTCGATATGCCCGTGGAGATCGAAAACGCCCCGGATGCCGTGACGCCCGCACAGGCCCAGGGCAACATCGTCTTCGACCACGTGGATTTCGCCTATGACCCGGACCGTCCCATTCTCCGGGACGTGAGCTTTACCCTGAAAAGCGGAAACAGCGTGGCCATCGTCGGTCCCTCCGGCTCGGGAAAGAGCACCATCATCAATCTCATTCCCCGGCTCTACGACGTCACCGGCGGCGCCGTCACCTTCGACGGGGTGGACGTGCGGCAGCTGGATCTGGCCTTCCTGCGCAGAAACGTGGGGGTGGTTACCCAGGACAGCTATCTGTTCAACGGCACCATCCGGGAAAACCTCCTGTATGCCAAGCCGGAGGCCACCGAGGAGGAGCTGCTGGCGGCCTGTGACAAGGCCAACATTCTGGACTTTATCCAGGCCCAACCCCAGGGGCTGGACGCCATGGTGGGCAACCGGGGCCTGAAGCTCTCCGGCGGCGAAAAGCAGCGCATCTCCATCGCCCGGGTGCTGCTCAAGGATCCGGCGCTGCTGATCTTTGACGAGGCCACCTCGGCCCTGGACTCCATCTCCGAGAGCAGGATCCAGCAGGCCATTGACCCGCTGATCGAATCCCGCACCAGCATTCTCATCGCCCACCGTCTGTCCACCATCCTGGCGGCGGACGAGATCCTGGTGGTCAAGGACGGCCGGATCGTGGAGCGTGGGGTCCACAGAGAGCTGGTGGCCGCCGGGGGCGTGTACACGGAGCTCTACGAGACGCAGTTCAGCAGGGCCTTTTACGAACAGACTGCCCCGGCGGAGGACGCGGACAGCCTGGAGATCCACTACGAAAACAAGGCATACGATCTGTAAATCAATAGGGAAAGGGAGTTTTTCTATGGCAAAAATCATCGGGATCAACGGCAGCCCCCGGAAGGGCGGCAACTCCGCCATCCTCCTGGACGAGGCCCTGCGGGGCGCCGAAGAGCGGGGCGCGGAGACGGAGCGGGTGGACCTGTACCGCCTGAACTTCAAGGGCTGCGCCAGCTGCTTCGGCTGCAAGCGCCTGGGCGGGCCCAGCTTTGGCCGGTGCGCCCTCCGGGACGATCTGACGGCAGTGCTGGACAAGGTCCTCTCCGCGGACGGGGTCATCGTCTCGGCGCCCTTCTACTTCGGGGACGTGCCCGGCATGGTCCGGAGTTTCTATGAGCGGCTGTGGTTCCCCTGCCTGCTGTACAGCAAGGATGGGGAGCTGGCCTATGACCGCCGGGTAAAGGTGGGGCTGATCTACACCCAGAACTGTCCCGACCCGGATTTTTACAAGGACCTGATCGCCGGCCATAAGCAAACCTTCGGCTGGCTCATCGGCGAGGCGGTGAGTATGGTCTCCGCCGATACCTGGCAGTACGACGACTACTCCAAATACGCCGGCACCATGTTCGACGTGGAGCACAAGCGCCGGATGCGGGAAGAGCAGTTCCCCAAGGACCGGCAGGCCGCTTTTGCGCTGGGCAGGACCCTGCTGGACTGACCGGACTTTCTACGGAGATAAACGAAACCCCACTGCGTTTGCAGTGGGGCTTCGTGCTTTTCAAAGAGTTTACGGCATCACGGGGCTCCAGTACTGCTGGCCGAAGATATCGGTAAAGCAGTAGGTGACCATGCTCTCGCCGCCTACGTCCACGTTGCTGATGACCATATCGTCCGTCACGGTCATCTGTTCGCCCAGGAAATAGGAGTCCTGGTAGGTGCCGTCATAGGCGTAATAGTCGCAGATGAAATCCAGCGTGTCCCCGGCGGTGAGCTCCGTCATGGCCTTGGCCTCGGTAAGGGCCTCGGCGTCGGCGTAGTCGTACCGGGCGCCGGCGATGTAGCCGTCGGGATTTTCCGTGTCGAATACGATCATCAGGCTCACCCGGTCCCCGTTGAGCAGGGCGGGCACATAGCCGGTGATGGTGTAATCGTCGCTGGTGCCAACGGCGTCGAGCCGGTAGTAGGCCACGGGCTGGCCGTTGATGGCAAGCCAGGTGTTGTCCGTGGCGCCCAGCAGGTTGCCGGCGTCGTCAAAGGAGAACACGTTGTCGCAGCCCAGGTCGATGTACCCCTGGCCGTCGTCGTAATACATGTTCATATCCAGGGTCTGCACCAGTTTCCACTGGTCCTCGGTGAGGGTGATGTAGGGCTGACCGGCGGAATCCACGTTCCACACCAGATTGCCGGCGTCGAACTGGTTTTCATAGATGTATTCCGCCATCTCCTGATCAGACAGGTTGCGGTCGGCAAAGATATCGGTCAGGCCGCCCAGCGTGGAGGAGCTTGTGCCGCCGAACAGGCCGCCCAGCAGAGAGGAGATGGAGTCCATGCTCTGGGTGGTGCTGGTGCCGCCGGTAAAGCTGCCCAGCAGAGAGGGCAGGGCGGAGGTGCCGTAACCGGAGATGTTGCTTCCTGCCACATACTGGCCCGCGGCTTCTACGCTGGCAAAGGCCTTGATGCACTTGGTGTACTCGGCGTCCATACCGATCTTCTCATAGGTGGAGACCATGTTGTTCAGAGAAGAGACCTTCTTGTAGGGGAAGTAGATGGAAACGCCGTAGGCATTGGTCATATCCGAGGAGGTGCGGTTGTACTTGACCGCGCCCTGGAGGGCGTCAGACAGGGCCTGACCGCCGTCGGTACCCATGTTGTTGGCCAGGTTTACCAGATCCACCTGGTCGATCCGGGAGGACTGGGCAAACTCCCGGGTGCTGCTTCTGGCGTTGGATACGGTGCTGTATTCCTTCTGC
>ONVR01000212.1 GCA_900321335.1 uncultured Eubacteriales bacterium
CCGCTCTTGTATCCGGCAACCGCGCCGCTCACCCGGAGCACCGTGGCGATGTACAGCAGCTCCGCGGGATTGAGCGCGCCGCCCATATCCGCCCGTCTGACGGAGCCCGTAATGTCCCGGATCCCGCCGAAGGAGGGGCTGCCCCGGGTCTCCATGAGTTTTTTGACGGCGCTGGTCTGCTCCATCAGGTCTCTGACCGTCTCCAGATCCGTCTCGGGCACCAGGGCGGCGATGGCCTGTTTGGCTCCCTCGCTGCCCGCCTCCTCGGCGAGCATGGCGAGCACCGCCGGCAGCTCCAGCGTGATACACGATTTCTCAAAAAATGTCATAGGATCTACCTGTTTTCTTTCTCTTCGTTATAAGCTGTGATAAAAGCCCAGGGTGGAAAAGCCCCGGTCCAGCTGGGTCGTCACATACTGCTCGCAGGCCCGGCCGAGGCGTGAGGCCGCCTCAGGCCCCACAGTAAAGGCGTACAGCCGCTTTCTGTCGCAGCTGACGATATAGCGCATGGCCTCCAGAGAACTCTGGCACAGCACCGCTGAAACCAGACTGCCGCTTTTGCAGTCCCGGCAGCGCACCGTTCCGTTCTCCAGATCCAGCCGGGGATGATCCACGTCCGGTCTGCCGCAGACACAGCACCCCTCCAGAGCCGGGGCAAAGCCCGCGTGACACATGAGCCGCAGCTCAAAGGCCGCCTTGACGATGGCCTCCGGCTTCTTCTCCTGCCCCAGGGCATACAGGGCGTTGAGCCCCAGAGAGAGGATCTCCGGGTTCGGCGCCTCGTCGGACACCGCCTCCAGCAGCTCGCAGAAGTAGGCCCCCAGAGCCGCCCGTTCCAGCTCGTCCGACAGGCCGGAAAAGCTCTCGATGCATTGTGCCTCCGTCAGGGTCCACCGGTCCCGGTTATGGCTCAGGGTCATGTCGGAAAAGGCAAACAGCTGGGTCGCCGCGGCGATCCTGCTGCCCTTCCGCCGGGCGCCCTTGGCCGAGACCGTAATGCGTCCCTCGTCCGGGGTCAGCACGGTCAGGATCTTGCTGGTCTCCTTATAGACCACTTCCCGCAGGACAAGTCCTTTTGTATTTATGTACATATGCTCACCTGCCGGCGGCCTGTCAGACGTTTGCCCGGGGGCCGCCGCTGTTCTTCTTCTGTTTCCGGTTTTTCTCCCGGCCTTTGCTGGTTGCGTAGCGCAGATAGCTCTCCACGCTGCCGGTGGCCCAGAATTCCCGCCACAGATTTTCTTCCTTCACAGCCGTCCCTCCTGTCCGGGATTATTGTTTCCCGATCCGGGAGAAACATGACTGGAAGGATCTGTCTGCCCTATTCCGTATAGCCGAAATTCCTGATCATGGAGGCGCTGTCCCGCCAGTTTTCCTTGACCTTGACCCAGGTCTGCAGAAACACTTTCGTGCCCATGAAGTTTTCGATGTCCTCCCGGGCAAGCTGTCCGATCTTCTTGAGCATGGCGCCTTTTTTGCCGATGATCATACCCTTGTGACTGTCCTTTTCACAGTAAATGGTCACGTCCAGATCGATCACGCCGCTGTCTCGCTCGGAGAATTTGGTGACCTCCACCGCCGTGCCGTGGGGCACTTCCCGGTCCAGGCACAGCAGCAGCTTCTCCCGAACGATCTCCGCCACGATCTGGCGCTCGGGCTGATCGGTGATCATGCCGTCGGGAAACAGCTGGGGTCCCTCCTGTCCGAACTTCTCCAGCTCGTCAAGAACCTCCTCCACCCCGTCTCCCGTCCGGGCGGAAATGGGGATCACCGCCTGGAACTCCATCTGCCTGGTGTATTCGGCGATCACGTCCAGGACCACCTCTTTGTTCTCAAGCTTGTCCACCTTGTTGACGATCAGCACGGCGGGCACGCCCACGGACCGGATCTTTTCCATCAGCAGCTGCTCCTGGGTGCCCACGTGGGCGATGGGCTCCACCACCAGCGCCACGGCGTCCACGTCGGCCACGCTGCTGTTGACCACCTTGACCATGTAGTCCCCCAGGCGGTTTCTGGCCTTGTGAAACCCCGGCGTGTCCACCAGGACGATCTGGGTCTCGTTGCGGTTGACCACCCCGAAGATCCGGTTCCGGGTGGTCTGGGGTTTATTGGTCACGATGGAGATCTTCTCCCCGGTCAGGGCGTTGGTCAGGGTGGATTTGCCCACGTTGGGCCGCCCCGCCAGGGCGATCATTGCCGTTTTGTTGATCATTTCTTATCACCTTTATCCGTTTTGTTATCCAGCCCCAGAGAAAAGACCAGACTGCAAATGAGCCAGAGGGCACCGATCAGCCAGCCCGCGGCGCTGCCCGCGAAGTGTCCGGCAAACCGCTGCCGGTATGCCGGGGTGCCCAGCAGCAGGAGCAGCCACACCGCCGCGGAGACGGCCGCCATGACCAGGACGGCTCCCGCCGCCGCGTCCTTGCAGCGCCGGATCTGCTCGTCCCGCTCCCGGCTCACCCGGTCGCAGAGGTTCTCTATTGCCGTATTGACCAGCTCCAGCCCCATCACCGCGCCGCAGCAGATCAGCTCCAGGGCCCAATGGGCCGGGGCAAGGCCCTGCCAGATCCCGCAGATCACCACAAAAGCCACCGCGCACAGGTGGATGCGCATGTTGCGCTCTGTGCGTATCGTCTCCCACACGCCGGCGCCGGCGCAGCGGAAGCTTCTCAAAAGCCGTCTGAGGGCCTTCATAGCGCCAGACGCTCCATGACCGCCTCTTCGTGGCGGCGCATCCGCCGCTTTTCCTCTCCCTCGTCCATATGGTCGTAGCCCAGCAGATGCATCACGGAATGCACCAGCAGATATGCCAGCTCCCGCCGTCTGCTGTGGCCGTATTCCAGCGCCTGGGCCCGGATGTGATCCACAGAGATCACGATATCCCCGATGGGCAGAAGCCCCGTGTTCCGGTCCAGATCCGTGATCTCGGCGTCAAAGGCCTCCGGCACAAAGTTCTGCAGCGGAAAGGACAGCACGTCCGTAGCCCGGTCCACCGAGCGGAATTCCCGGTTGATCCGGTGGATCGCTTCGTCCCCGGTGATCAGCACGCTGACCTCGCACTGGAGAAAAACCCCCTCGCAGTCCAAGGCCGCGTCGATACACTTGCGGATAAACGGCTCGGAAAACACACGGCTGTAACAGCCGTCGTCATAGGTTATTAGGATTTTATGTCGGATCATCTTTTCTTCCCCTGCCCTCTGGCATCTCCCGGTTTTTTGTTTTCAAACTGCTCGTAGGCGTTGATGATCCGCTGGACCAGCACATGGCGCACCACATCCTGGGCGGAGAAGCGGCAGATGGCGATATCCTCTACCCCCTCCAGGACCCGCATGGCCTCCTTCAGGCCGCTGGTCTTGTCCGCCGGCAGGTCGATCTGGGTGATATCGCCGGTAATGACGATCTTGGAGCCGAAGCCCAGCCGGGTGAGAAACATCTTCATCTGCTCCCGGGAGGTATTCTGGGCCTCGTCGAGGATGATAAAGGAGTCGTCCAGGGTCCGGCCGCGCATATAGGCAAGGGGCGCCACCTCGATATTGCCCTTTTCCAGATACTTGGCATAGGTCTCCGCCCCCAGCATATCGAACAGGGCATCGTACAGCGGCCGCAGGTAGGGGTCCACCTTGCTCTGAAGATCTCCCGGCAGAAAGCCCAGCCGCTCCCCCGCCTCCACGGCGGGACGGGTCAGGATGATCCGGTTGACCTGCTTGGCCCGGAAGGCCGCCACCGCCTGAGCCACTGCCAGGTAGGTCTTGCCCGTTCCCGCGGGGCCGATCCCCAGGGTGACGGTGTTGTTCCGGATGGCGTCCACATACCGCTTCTGGCCGATGGTCTTGGCCTTGATGGGTTTTCCCTTGGCCGTGACGCAGATCACGTCCTTGGAGATGTTGTCGATCTTGTCGTCCTGTCCGTTTTTGACCAGCTGGATGATATAGCGGACGTTGCCCGCGTCGATGTTCTCCCCCTTGGCCGCCAGGGACAGCAGTCCCTGGATCGCCCGCTCGGCGTACAGCACCTCCTCGGCCTCTCCGATGATCTTCAGCTCCGAATCCCGGTTGGCCACCTTCACGTGAAACTCGTCCTCAATAAAGCGGATATTCTCATCAAAGGACCCGAACACGTTGATCACGTGCTCCATACGGTCCACACTTACGGTTTTCTCTATCATTCGTTCTCTGTCCCCGCTTCCGCGATTGATTTTTCCTCCGGCGTCATGTCCCGCTCCCCGGCGATCTGCTCCAGGCACTCCGCCCGCAGGGTGACCCGCAGCAGGCCCCCGGCGCTCTGTTCCTGCCAGTCCAGGGTGCGGATCTCCGCTCCGTCTGTCAGGCCGGTGAGTCTGTCTGTCAGATCCCGCATGAGCATCTGCCGGGCCGCCGCTTCGTCCACCGACGCCTGCACCGGCTCATACTCCGTATAGATCTCCTTGCAGAGCGTCACCGGCAGCACACTGCTGTCGGTGAGCCGCAAAGGCTCTTCCACAATAATTTTATCATAACAGGGCCACGCAATTCCACTACTTGGTGAAAAATTTATTCTTTTTCCCGCCACGATCAGTCCGTACCGGGTCTTTTTGCGGCCCGTGCTCCGTTTTGTCACCGTCTGCAGGGGCATCTCCGCGGACAGCTCGTACCAGGTCCGGGCGTACACCTGGGCGGAGGCGTGCACCAGCTCCCGACCCCCGGGGAGGGGCTCCACCACGCCCGAGACGATCACCTCTCCGGCCAGGACGGTGCTGCCCCGGTCCAGCCGCTTCGTTCCCGCCAGGGTGATGATCCGCTCAATGACGCCGGATTTCTCCGCCACAACCATTTTAGGCTCTGCGGGATCATACAGCTCCGGCTTGCTCACCCGTTCCCGGACCAGCACCTGGGCCTTGCTCCCCGCCACGTTTACGGCAAACCAGGACAGCTCCGGAATGCGGGTGAGCATACCTCTGGACAGGGCCTCGGAGTCCACGGCAAAGGTAAAAGTGCCGATCCCCACGCCCAAATCCTTCAGTTCCTCCAGGATCCGGGCGTCAGAGACGCTTTCATTGCCCAGGACCTCCATCTGCCAGATATGCAGGGAGGCAACCCTGACCAGGGCGCAGAACAGCAGCAGTCCCGCCAGCAGCGCGCCCCGGCGGCGAAGGCTTCTGACACGCGCCCCTGCCCCGGTGCGCCGGAGGATCCGCATCTGCCCGCCGCACCGGCGGCACAGGTCCCGGATTGCTCGGGCCTCCCGGTCCGGGGCCGACAGGGTCAG
>ONVR01000211.1 GCA_900321335.1 uncultured Eubacteriales bacterium
GGATGGCGGTCAAGCCGAAGCTTTTCCACCACGATCACGTCGTGATCGTATAGCTGCACATACAGGTCGTTTTCCTTGGCAAAGCGCAGGATCTCCTGCACAAGATCCCGGGCAACGTAACTGGCATAGATGGGCTCCCGGGTAGCGGCGTCCAGAATCATGGACCCGTTATAGCAGATGACCGGCGTATGTTCCCCCAGAAGCGCCGCGATCCCGCCGGCGGAGGCAAAGGAGCGTCCGGTGACCACTGCCACACGCACCCCTTTTTCTCTGGCCTGGGCCAGAACGTCCAGCGTACTTTGGGGAACCTGTCCTTGTCGATCCAGCAGCGTGTTGTCCAAATCGGTTGCAATCAGTTTGATCATAAACAATACCTGTTCTTTCCTGTTATAGTGTGATCTATGTGATCTCGATGCCGGGGAAAAACAGCACCAGGATAAAATAGATCAGCGAAACCACAAGCAGCCACAGGATCATATAATTAAACAGACGAATTACGTTGTCTGTACGGATCCTGTCGTTGAGCTTTTTGTAGAGCCAGCTGTTTTTCCGGATCAAAAGCCGGAATACGGGTTTATCCAGCGTTTTCGCATCCACCAGTTTGCAGGTGGTTTTGAAATCAAAGCAGTACAGATAGTGCTTGAAGTGGCCGATATACGGGTCGGGTTTGCCTTGCTTTTCACCGAGATCTTTGACGGATTGATAATCGTCATTGCTCACTTCAAACATACACGTAAAGAGGATGTTATAGCACAGTCTGGCGACTTCCATCAGATCCTGGAACGCGATCTTCCACCGCTTTGTGAGAACCATGGAGATAATGGCCACGACGATCAGCATCATTGTCAAAACGATACGAAGAAAATTCGGAAGGCTGAAAATCAAGGCCAGAGCACCGGCGACAACCGCCATAAAAATACTCATAAACGTCAGCCGCTCATTTTCCACGTGGCGCGCATGCTCCAGATTTTCCTGCATACAGGCAACCAAGAATTCCTCTTTAGACTCCGTGATATCCTCACAGGAGTCGTTGTTGCCGTTTTTGCTGATAATGCTGTAAAAATACTCCTCTGCCTCAGAGAGCGGGACGTCGCCCATTCCCCTTCCCAATGAAAGCTCATGCTTGGATACGTTCAACTTCGTCACCCTTTTGAATGGATTGTTTTATATCACAGGATCGCCATGGCGTCTCCGAAGGAAAAGAACCGGTAACGCTTTTCAATGGCCTCCTGATAAGCCTGAAGTACATGTTCCCGTCCGGCCAGCGCCGACACCAGCATGATCAGCGTGCTCTCCGGCAAATGAAAGTTGGTGATCAGCCCGTCAATGCACCGGAACGTATACCCCGGATAGATAAAACAGTTGGTAAAGCCCGCGTAATGCTCCAAATGACCGTCCGGCGCAGCCCTGGATTCCAGCGTCCGGCAGGACGTAGTGCCAACGGCGATGATCCGGCCGCCTTTGGACCGCATCTCATTCACGGTTTGAGCCGTCTCCGGCGGGATCTCACAGTACTCCGCGTGCATCTGGTGATCCTCGATGTTTTCCGCCTTGACCGGGCGAAAGGTCCCCAGTCCCACATGCAGCGTCACAAAGCAGATGTTTACACCCCGGGCGGCGATCCGCCCGAGAAGTTCCTTTGTGAAATGAAGGCCTGCGGTGGGTGCAGCAGCAGATCCGGAAACTCTGGAATATACCGTCTGGTAGCGTTCCGCGTCCTGAAGCTCTTCGTGAATATACGGCGGCAGGGGCATTCGGCCGAGACGCTCCAGTACCTCCAGAAAAATCCCCTCGTAGTCAAATCGGATCAGCCGGTTTCCACCTTCGATCTCGTCTACAACGGTACCGCGAAGTTCCCCTTCTCCAAACTCCAGCGCTGTGCCCGTATGGGTCTTGCGTCCGGGTCTGGTCAGGCATTCCCAGATATGCTCTCCCCTGTCCCGCAGCAGCACGATCTCAACCGCGCCGCCCGTAGCCCGGCGGCCAAAGAGCCTGGCCGGGATCACGCGGGAATCGTTGAGTACAAGGCAGTCGCCGGGGTTAAGAAACTCCGGCAACTCTTTAAATGTATGATCTTCGGTCTTTCCGGACCGCCGGTCAAGAAGCATCAGCCTGGATTCGTCCCGCTTTTCAATGGGTGTCTGGGCAATCAGCTCCTCCGGCAGGTCAAAATAGAAATCCGATCTTTTCATCCGATGGTAACTCCTGTGTAATAAAATTTCAAGATCTCATCATAGGTCTTGCTGTGATACTTGGCCATGGAATAGGCGCCCCACTGGCTCATACCGAGATTGTGCCCGTTTCCGGACCCGTTGATCACAAAGCTGCTGGCATTTCCGGTATAGTTTGTGGGGATCAGACTTGTACTGCCGGTCGTTCCGCTCATCGGGAGCGTTGTCTTGGCGCCGGTGCCGTCGATGACGTAGATACTGCCGGAGCCCAGCACAGAGGAACCGGAGGAACCCTGGGCGTAGACCTTTGTGGGATCGGTTATGGTCAGCTGTGAGCTTGCGTCGTTTACGTATACGGTGGCGCTGCCCCCCGCTGCCGTTTTAATGGGCTCGTTGTTGACGGTAAAATGCAGAGAACTGGCCCGCACAATAAATTTGGCATCCTCTTTTTCAAAGGTGAATGTTTTGCCGTTGGCATCCTTTAGCGTGAGGGCGTACACATTTCCCGTAGGCGTGTAGGTGGAAACATGCATGCTCACAATGGTGCCGCAGCTGTATCCCCAGCTCTGAAGTCTGGATGTGATCTCACTTTGAGAAAATGTTATGGTGAAATAGTAACCGGAGACAGAGTCGGCGATATCCGCCTCGTAGGGGTCGATCACGCCCCGGATGTAAGGCACAGCGGCAACCCAGACGTTTTCACTGTTTTCCGTGGCGCCGCCATCCGAGGAGGCGAAGTAGGCCTCACAGGGGCTTCCGTTGTAAAGCAGATACTTTCCTTTTGTACCTGTAACGGCGCTGTCAGAGGTGGTTGTGGCACTGTTGGTGCCGTAATAGACCTGGCAGTCCTCGGTGGTGCAAAGGTCAAATCCGCTGCTGCTATGGGCGTTGTAATGGGACGCGACATAGGAGCGGGCACACACCGCCTGGGCCTTGAGCGCTTCCAGAGGCCAGGAGGGGCTCATCTCATAGGGGATCACGCCCTTGACATAGTCCTCGATATCCACGAAGTTCACAACGGTCAGATCGCCGCCGTTGAGTCTTGTATACTGAAATCCGCCGTAATACTTGTAACCGCGGAACCAGGTGGTGCAGCCGTTTGAAACGGCGTAGTTCTGGGAGCCGTAGGTGCCGTTGGCCGCAGCCGTCTTTGCCGTGGATATCATAGCCGGCGTGGCCGGCAGGATTCCCAGACTGCTGGAGGTGCCGCAGTCGTACTCAAACAGGATCTTCCCCGTCTTGGTCTCCACAACGGTGACGGTGTACGAGGTGCCGCTGTTGACGTCGCAGCTGCCGATCCCCCGGCTGGAGATGGCGGAGGAGGCTGCGGAGTAGGATGTATAGCTGCCGATGCAGACGTAAAATTTGCTGTTATAGAATTTGACAAAGCCGTCTGCATATTGGTCAGCCACCGTTTTGGCCGCGTTATAGTTAGAATAGGCCGAATTGAGCTGAATGTGATAACAGCCCACCACAATGCTGCCCGAGGAGCCGACCTCATAGGTATTGTTGGAGCCGTCATAGTACATGGTATAGTCTTTCAACACAGAGATCTGTGCCGTCGTGGTATACGCGCCGACAGAGACGAACTTCCGGTTGGCGTTGTAATAGCCGAACAGATACCCGGCCCCCACTGCGTTTTGCAGATTTGCGCTGACTTTCGCGTTGGAGCCGTAGTACAGGCCGATCTTCACCGTTGTATACGAGGGCGTATAGGCGGAAGCTGTTACGGGCATCCCTGAGAGCAGGAGGACTGCCGCAGCTGCCGCGGCGATCAGCTTTTTGATTCGCAGTTTCATATCCGGTCCTTTCTTTTATCCCCCTTTTGTTGGGGCAGGCTGCCAAAAAGTAGGAACAGCCGTGTAAAATCACGTATTTTCCGCTGCCGCGCTTGACACGCAAATGCAATTGTGATATAGTCGGATTCATAAATAAAGTGTACAGAGGTGCGGTTTTTATCAGTACGTCTCAATCAGGACTCCGCCGTCCGTTAACCTGAGACTGAAAGGAAACGCCGCCGAAGGAAATTGTTAGCTGGCGGAGCAGATTTTCTGGTTCATTGGTTAACAGCCCTTGAACTGTCACCTTTCAGTTGTAAGGTGGAGCGCTGACTGCTTTTGAATCGGGTGCCGTGTTATAGCGACATTATATTACAAAATCAGCAGGTTTTCCACCCCGCTGATTATTATTTTGCAGAATTTCACCTGTTTTTTATGAAAAACCTCTGTGAATCGCGGCATTTTCTATCCAAATTGTCTGGATTTGCCGCAAGCAGGTGAACCCGGGAGGTCATTTTGATGAAAAAATACAAAGTTGGCATTGTGGGTGCCACAGGCATGGTCGGACAGCGTTTCGTTACGCTCATGGAAAATCATCCCTGGTTTGAGCTCAAGGTCGTCGCGGCCAGCGCCAGAAGCGCAGGCAAGACTTATGAAGAAGCCGTTGCCGGTCGTTGGGCCATGACAACGCCGATCCCCGAGCAGGCGAAAGCTCTGGTCGTCAAGTGCGCCGAGACTGACGTAGAAGAGATCGCCGCACAGGTGGATTTCGTGTTCTCAGCTGTGGACATGAAAAAGGAAGAGATTCA
>ONVR01000275.1 GCA_900321335.1 uncultured Eubacteriales bacterium
CATGGCAAGCATGCAGACGGTGGACGGTTATATCTCTCTCGTGGGAAACGACTATACCGTCTCCCGCAATGGTAAAACCGTAAAGAGGCAGGTCACGGAGGAAGAGGGGAGAGCAATCCTCAAAACCGTATTCGGCCTGTAAGCGTTCTTTGAGCCGCTTCCTTTTGTGAAGCGGCTCTTTTTATGCAAAAACTCACCCCTCGAAAACCGAGAGGTGATTTTATGATGCGTCGTTAACTCGAAATTACTTCAGAGACTCAGCGATCTCCTTGGCCTTAACGGCAGCAGCGCCGGCGTCGGGGGTGTAAGCGTCAGCACCGATCTGATCAGCAAACTCCTGGGTGATAGGAGCGCCGCCGACCATGATCTTAACGCCCAGGTTGGCAGCCTTGATGACCTCAACGGTGTTCTTCAGAGAATCCATGGTGGTGGTCAGCAGAGCAGAAGCGCCAACGATCTTGCAGTCGGGGTTAGCCTTGATGGTCTCAACGAAGGTCTCGGCGGGAACGTCAACGCCCAGGTCGATCACTTCGAAGCCGGCAGACTCAATCATCATGCCGACAAGGTTCTTGCCGATGTCATGCAGGTCACCGGCAACGGTGCCGAGGATATACTTGCCCATGGAACCCATGGCGTCGCCGGCCAGGTGGGGCTTGAGGACCTCAACGCCCTTCTTCATGGTCTTGGCGGCTACCAGCATCTCAGGAACGAAGATCTCGTTGGCCTGGAACTTAGCGCCAACAACGTTCATAGCGCCGATCATGCCCTCCTGAAGAATATCAGAAGCGGGGATACCAGCGCCCAGAGCTTCCTGAACAAGACCCTGAATGAGTTTCGCCTTGCCGTTCTCTACAGCTTTTGCTACATCCTGAATTGTTGCCATTGTTACATTCCTCCTAAAATAATTCAATAACATTTTTCAGTGCATGTCCGGCTCCTGACTTCCATTCATACACCGGTGAGACTTTGTCTCAACTGGAGGTATTGTATCACAAGGATATTTGAATGTAAAGAGAGAAGGGACATTTTTGGTAAAATAATACCATAAAATCAGAAAAGTACAAAAACCGAAACGAAGTTGTGCAAATCATCCAAACCAGGAAGATAATATTCAGCAATAATATGAAAAATGTCAACGTATTTGAACGTTTTTGCAGAAATATGGAAAAAACCGGAAGATTTCAATGAGAATAACTTTTGTTTTTTTGATTTTTTTTTACTTTCAGGTAGGGGAGAGAAGCGTTGATTTGAACGTGTGTAATCGTTTTATTTTACCAAAAGGACATGTTAAGTGCGGTTTGGAAACAGCCGCCCGGTAAAATTTTTGAATTGACGATTGTGTTTTTGTATTCTAAGCGGTTTTTCTCCGGGAACGCTTGCTTTTTTTCCTATTGTTTGTTACTTTTTTCTAAAAGCTGTACCGCTTGACGCACCTTGGAAATTCTGTATTTTTTTGGCATAGTCATTTTCGCTTTCAGTAAATTTGACTAACTGCAAATAGCGGGAATTCCTGTTATTATGGGAAAATGCGAATTGAATTTCCGGCGCTTTTTCCTTATAATTTTGATGCTGACTTCTGTTTTCTGCTTTCTACGTATGGCAGAGCATGTGTACCGCAGGGAAATGTGGTGTACATATTGCATATAGAAAATAACAAACAATTATTTAAGGAGGAAACACCCCATGGTAGCAAAATTCGACCAGAAGGAATTAGAGAAGAAGCAGTCTATGATGTTCGGTCATCCCGTAGAGGTATTCAACTATCCTCTCAACCAGCATGACGCCAACGAGAAGTTCTTCCACGGCGAGCCCTGGTGGCAGATGATGCAGGCTGCTGATACCACGATGTTCAACCCCCATATCATTCCCGACGTCGTTGCCCGCGGCTTCGTGTTTGAAGCGGCGATGGGCGATTACATGACGAACGACAAAAAGGGCGGCAAGGATATGTTCGGTGTTGACTGGGAATGGGTCGAGCAGGTCGGCGGCTCCATGGTGCGTCCGGGCAAGCCCTTCCTGGAGGATATTGAGGACTGGTACGACAAGATCGTCTGGCCTGACGTGGATTCCTGGGATTGGGAAGGCTGCGCTGAGCAGAACAAGGACTACTTCCAGCCTGACAAGTACTATCAGACCTGGTTCTTCACCGGTTACTTTGAGAGACTCATCGCGCTGATGGAGTTTGAAAACGCCATCATGGCAATCTTCGACGAGGATTCTCAGGAGCACGTTCACGCTTTCTTCAAGAAGCTGACCGAGCTGTATCTGGACATCTTCAAGCATCTGCTTGACTACTTCCCCCAGATCAACGCCGTGTTCTTCCACGACGACTGGGGTTCTCAGAAGGAGACCTTCTTCTCTCCGGCCGTTGTTGAGGAGATGATTGTTCCTTACATGAAGCAAATCACCGATTACCTGCACTCCAGAGGCGTTATGTGCGAGCTGCACTCCTGCGGCAACAACTACAAGCAGGTCCCCAACATGATCGCCGCCGGCTGGGACGAGTGGTCTCCCCAGCTGATGAACGATTGCTACAAGATCTACGACGACTTCGGAGATAAGCTGTGCATCGCCACCTTCCCCATGAACATTCCCGACGAGATCATGAAGCTCCCCTCTGATGCAGAGCGCGGCGAGGCCTTTGCCAAGCTGCCCGAAGAGGAGCAGCGCCGCATCGCCCGGGAGTACGTACATCGTGTAAACAAGCTCGGCAAGCCCAGCACTTACGCCTTCTACGCGCTGCATTGGTGCACCCCCGCCTTCAAAGAGGAGCTCTACAAGGAGTCCCGGAAGATCTACAGCGGCGAGATCGCTTAATTACAAATACAGAAAAAACAGGCGCGGAGATCCGCGCCTGTTTTCTGCTGTTGACATTTCGGTGTGGGAAACTCTATAATTTTGAAAAAAGGAGGCTGTCCATATGGGAAAATGTAAGATCACCGTTTTGCGGACCCTGTATTTCAAAGACCTGGCCGATGCGTATCCGCCTCATGAAAAAGGACCTTGCGAGCAGCTGAAGGAGGGGGACGTTTTCTATACCTCCGGCCCGTTTGGCGTGGATATGCCGGAGGGTTTCTGCAAACCCGCCTGGGCAGCCATCCAGACCTATGCCGCCGTATTGGCCTCCGGCGGGAAGGTCTACAGCCGGGATGATGTCCACGTCACAGCCTGTCCCGACGGCGTGCGGCCGGTGCTGTTTCGTATGGAGAGGGCGGAGGAGGAATAATTTTTCCTCGTTGCTCTTGTGCTTCGTCCCAGACTGTGCTATACTGTCTTGAATAAAATTGCAGGAGGATACGTCGTGGAAATTCGACATCTGATCAATATTGAAGATGTTACGGTTGAATGGTGGAACGATCTGTATTCCACCTGTAAAGATATTATTGCTCATCCAGAGGACTACAGCGATGCCTGCCGGGGAAAGGTGATGGCATCGCTGTTTTTTGAGCCAAGCACCCGGACAAACTTCTCCTTCCAGACGGCTATGCTTCGCCTGGGCGGCAGTGTATTTGGCTTCTCTGATCCCAGCGCCACCTCGTCTTCAAAAGGGGAGACCCTGGCCGACACCATCCGCATGGTCAGCAGCTATGCGGACACCATCGTTATGCGCAATCCCAAAGAGGGCGCAGCCAAAGCCGCCTCCCTGTATTCCGAGGTGCCGCTGATCAATGCCGGAGACGGCGGACATATGCACCCAACCCAGACCCTTGCTGACCTGACGACCATCAACACCCTTCACGGAGAGATCGGCAATATGAACGTTGGTCTGTGCGGCGATCTCAAATACGGCAGGACCGTACACTCTCTTGTCATGGCCCTGTCCAAGTTCCCCAATGTTACCTATTATCTGATTGCTCCCCGGGATCTGGCCATGCCGGAATATATGCTCACCTTTATGAAAAAGCACGGGCAAAAATACTATGAAGTCACCAATCTGGAGTCCACCATTCCGCAGCTTGACGTTCTTTACATGACCAGGATCCAGCGGGAGCGGTTTCCCGACCCCCTGGAATACGATCGTCTTAAGGGCGTGTACGTCCTGACAAAGCGAAAACTGGACCAGGCGAAAAAGGATCTTTTGGTGATGCACCCGCTGCCTCGTGTGGACGAGATCGCCGTGGACGTGGACAGCGATCCCCGGGCGGTATATTTTGAGCAGGCGCGGTACGGCATGTTCATCCGCATGGCACTTCTGCTCCGGACGACCCATATGCCGCGGATCAAGCCGCCTTACGTGGACCCCGCCAGAGAGCACCGGTGCCGCAACAAGGTCTGCGTGACGCAAAGCGAAACCTATCTGCCGTCATTGACATATGACGCAGACGGGCTTTACTGCGGCTATTGCGACAGCAAACTGTAAACTCTTGTATTTATCCGGCGCCGTGTGTTTTTCACGCGGCGCTTTTTTACGGGATCCGAAGCAACTGCTCGTTGTTTTTTTCCGTATTGTGTGGTAAAATGACACCGCTGTGACCGCGGGAAGCTGCGGTAATTTCCTGCAAGGAGGCGCAAGCATGAGAATTGGCATCGGAATCGACACCGGCGGCACCTGCACAGACGCCGTGGCGCTGGATCTGGATACCCAGGAGCTTCTGGCAAAGGGAAAATCCCTTACCACGCGGGAAGACCTGTCTGTAGGAATCGGAAAAGCACTGGATATGCTGCCGGAGGAACTCGTACGCCGGGCCAGTATCGTATCCCTGTCCACGACGCTTGCAACCAACGCCTGTATTGAGGATAAGGGCTGCCGAGCCAAGCTGTTGATTTTCGGCCTGACGGAGGAAAACATCAACCGGGTCAACGCCTCGGAGACTTTCAGCCTGAAAAGCGACAGTGTTTTATGCTTTGACACCCACGGAAGCGCCGACGGCCTGATGATCGACGAACCGGATTGGGAAGATTTTTACGCACAATACGGCGACTGGCTCCGGGACGCGGACGCCTTGTCCGCTGTTGAGCTGTATGCCAACTACAATGGCGCTCCTGCGGAAAAACACTTCAAAGAGCTTGTGGGGGAGCGGATCGGGTGCAAATGTGTCTGCGCAAGTGAGCTTACCAGCGGGCTCAGCGTTCTGGGCAGAGGCTCAACGGCGCTCCTGAACGCCAGATTGTTTCCCATTGTCAAGGAGTTTGTCGACGCTGCCATGGCCGATTTCCGGGCCAGAGGCTGCAAGGCCCCCATTATGGTGGTGCGCAGCGACGGAAGTCTCATGTCCTCCGATTATACCCTGTCCCGGCCGGTGGAGACGATCCTCTCCGGCCCCGCCGCCAGTGTATTGGCGGGAAAGGGATTTTCCAATGACCCCAACTACATCATCGTGGATATGGGCGGCACGTCTACAGACGTCTCCGTGGTCAGCGGGGGAAAGCCCGTCACCGCAGACGGCGGGATCCAGATCGCCCAGTGGCCAACCTATGTTCGGGGGATCCAGGTGTCGCCCTTTAATCTCGGCGGCGACAGCGCCATCCGGCTGGTGAAGGGCAAGCTGGAGCTGTTTCCCCGGCGCGTCAAGTCCCTGTGCTCCGCGGCATCCCAGTGGCCGGAAATCAAAACGCAGTTGGAGCGCCTGCTGCGGACCAATCACTACAACGAGTTTCCCCTGCACGAGTTTTTCTATCTGATCCGGGAGCCCGAGGATATCAGCCACTACAACGACGAGGAAAAGCGCCTGATCGACCATGTCCGCTCCGGGCCAAAGATTCTTGAGCGCCTGTACGACGAGGCGGATATCGATCTGTATCACCTCAACAGTGAACGGCTTGAGGCTGAGGGCGTGGTGATGCGCTGCGGCATGACGCCTACGGATTTCATGCACATCCGCGGCGAATACAACGAATACGACCGGGAAGCGTCGGTCATGGGTGCCAAGTATATGCTCAAGTCCCTCGACCGGGTGGCAACGGACTCCCAGGTGCGGCTGCTGGCGGAGGAGGCATACAGTCTCGTGGAAGGCAGGATGTATGAGAACCTCCTGCAGATCGCTCTGGAGCGCCAGTATCCCCAGCAGTTTGAAAGCGGCGTGGACGAGCAGACACTGTTTCTCATCCGAAACGCCTGGGAAAACCGGAATAACGGCAGCGGCAAGCTGCTGCAATACGGCTTCGGCACCGCCTATACCCTCATCGGCATCGGTGCGCCGACCCACCTGTTTCTGCCCGAGGTGGCAAAAGCGCTGGGGGCCAATTACATTCTGCCGGACAATGCGGAGGTGGCCAATGCCATCGGCGCGCTGAAGGCGGATATCAACGCCGTTGTTCGGGTCAACATCTCACAGCGCTTTAATTTTGAGGAGGGCAAATCCTTCTATATCGTCCACGCGCCTACCGGCAGCCGCCGGTTTGAGGATAAGGATGAGGCCGGCAAGTTCGCCATGGCCGCTGCGGAGTCCGCCGCCCTTGCAGAAGCCAGATACCGGGGCGCAAAGGGAGATCTCCACGCAAAAACTCATCTGATCAAGCACTCTGCCATCAGCAAGTGGGGGACAGACGTGGATATGGGATATTCCGCAGTCTCAGAGGTGGAGGTCAACCTGGAATAAGCGCAGCACATCGGCATCTCTGAACAGCAAATAGCATGCGGCAGGCGTCTCAAGACGCCTGCCGCATGCTATAGTTCGGGTTTCGGTCAGCCCACTACAACGCCGAATACTTTTAATTCTTCCTCCGGCCGTATGCGGATGGGCGGATATTTGTCGTTGAGCGACACCA
>ONVR01000216.1 GCA_900321335.1 uncultured Eubacteriales bacterium
CAAGGCCGAATCCATCGCATAACTCCCAATCCCGGTAATCGATTGGTCCATCGCTTGCAGTCTCCTCCGCCAGCAGGATCCAGCCGTCGGCGTCTGTGCCCTCCACGTTGGAGGATATCGGTCTGACCAGTACCTGCCAGGTCACTTCGTTTACGTCCCGAAGCTGACTGATATAGTCCCAAGCCTGCTCATAGGCGGACACTTCCCCTCCGTCAAAGATCGCCTTCTCCGGCTCCGGATCCAGCTGCCGCAGGTTGACGGAAAACTGATCGTGGCTTTCATAGCGCATGTCCACAGTCAGATCCCTGGACGAGATGATCGGATTCCCCTCGCCGTCCTGCACGGAAAACAGGTAGTTGGGCATGCTGTGTTCCATGTTGTACAGGACGTGCTCTCTGGTATACTTGTCCAGCTCCATCTGCCCGTCCAGCACGCTCTCCAGCAGATTGCGCAGGGTCAGTTCCCCTTCCCATACGTACCGTTCTGTAAGCTCGCTGAATATCTGTTCGCCGTCGTCCCGATAGGCGTTCTGACTGTACAGATAGACCGTGGCGGCAGCCGACGCGATTCCAATGACAAGCAGGATCACCAGCAGGAGAAAGGCGACGATTTTCGCCCACAGCTTTCCCCGCAGATCGTTCATTGTTTTCCCTCCATCTTGTATCCCTGGCCCCAGACGACCTTAATATACCGGGGTTCTGCGGGATTGATCTCGATTTTCTCTCGAAGGTGACGAATATGAACGGCAACGGTGTTTTCGTTGCCGATGGGCATGTCGTTCCAGACCTGGCGATAGATCTCACGGGGTGAGTAGACCTTGCCCGGATTCTGCATCAGAAGGCGCAGGATCTCAAACTCCTTGGGCGTCAGGGCCACTTCCTCCCCGTCCAGCTTCACGCTCTTGGCGCTGTCGTCCAGCTCCACGCCGCCGATGCTCAAAACCGCGGGTGTCGTGTTGCCGCCGAAGAGCAGATACCGGCGCAGCTGGGATTTGACGCGGGCCAGCAGCTCCACCGGATTAAACGGTTTCGTCACGTAATCGTCGGCCCCAATATTCAGGCCCAAGACCTTATCCGTATCCTCGGACTTGGCTGTGAGCATAATCACCGGAACATTGTGTTTTTCCCGGAGCTTTTTCAGTGCGGTGATCCCGTCCATCCCCGGCATCATCACGTCCAGCAGCACCAGGTGAACGGTCTCCGTGTCCATAATCTGCAGCATCTCCTGGCCGCTATAGGCGCTGAAGACGCCGTAATTTTCACTGGACAGGTAGATATTCAAGGCCGAGACGATATCCCTCTCATCATCGCATACGAGTATGTTGTACATATTCCTCACCCTCCGCAATCAGTGTACACGTCAGAATCTTAACAAACAATTCCAAAAGGAATTAAGAATTGATTAACGCAGACGCAATGGAGGCTGCGTCTGCGTTTTTACTCTTATTTTTATCTCGCTTCTTTGATCTTCTCTACGGCCTTTCGGATATCGCCGGAGAAATACAGGGAACCCAAGGCGACCACAACGCCATCCGGCCCAGCCATTTCTCGGGCAAGGGCGACGCCGTCATCGATCGTATCCCGGGGTGTTGCGGGCTTCCCGTACCGGTCATTCAGGAACTTTGCCAGATCTGCCGCCGCCATGGCTCTGTCATTGTCCGGCCGGACGGTGACAAAGCTCTTGGCCAGAGGCGCGATGCAGTCCATCATCACGTCCACGTCCTTGTCGGCCATGACGCCCAACAGGAACACCAATTTCTGATCCTTGAAATGCTGGGTAAGACTCGCCGCCGTGGCCCGGATGCCGTGACTGTTGTGGGCGCCGTCAAGCACAAAGACAGGGCTCCGGTCGATGACCTCAAACCGGCCCGGCCAGTACACGTCGTTCAGGCCGTCTATGATATTCTGATCGGAGATTTTCCAGCCTTTCTCCCGCATCAGCTCCAGAGCCGTAATGGCCAGCGCTGCGTTGTAAGGCTGGTAGGTGCCCACCAGGGGCAGACGGATGTTATGATAGGGCTCAAAATCAAACACGCAGGCGTCCAGGTCAATGCTGTGTACATGCAGTCTGCTTCTGTCCACGATCTGCAGCGGTGAGTTCGTCTCCCGGCATTTCTTTATAAAGACCTCTTCTACCTCGGGCTCACCGCCGTAAAAGGCAACGGGGCCGCCCTTGATGATGCCGGCTTTGGCTGAGGCGATCTCCGGCAGGGTATGACCCAGGTATTCCACGTGGTCCAGGCCGATGGCTGTGATCACTGCCACCTCCGGCACGTCGATGACATTGGTGGAGTCCAACTCACCGCCAAGCCCGACTTCCAGCACGACAATATCGCACTTTTTGTCCAGGAAGTACTGCATGGCAATGGCCGTAATCAGCTCAAACTCCGTGGGGGTGTCCTCCATGGCGTCGGCAAAAGGCCGGATCTTTTCCACGATAGCGGCCAGTTCCTCATCGGTGATCATCTCACCGTCCACCTGCATCCGCTCGTTGAAGCTGATGATATACGGGGAGGTGTACAGGCCCGTGCGGTATCCCGCTTTGCGCAGGACGGAGGCCATGGATGCCGCCGTGGAGCCCTTGCCATTGGTGCCGGCAATGTGGGCAAATTTCAGCTTTTTCTCCGGATTGCCCAGGGCTTTCAACAGCTCCCGGGTCCGGGACAGGCCCGGCTTATGCCAGGTCCATTTTTCCGACTCAATATATGCCAACGTCTCATTTTCAGACATCTTTATGCCCTTCTTTCTACAGTGTGGTTTTTGCGCGTGCCCTTAGTATAGCATCAAAAACCGTCTTTCGCAATTAAGGAAAGTGATTTTTTTCGACTTGGTTTTGATTCTTCCCGTTTACGGCATTATTAACAATTTATTCATTGTTTTTTTGTTCAAACTTTTCCGTTTCGACGGCATCAATTTTCCCCTGTACCCTTGCAAAAAACACGCGGCATTGATAAAATAGAAAGGCTAAACTACACACTATAAGAAAAGGGAGCTGAAATTCTTGGAAAACTTATTCTGGGTTGGCTTTGTCGGCGCAGCTGTAGCGCTTATCTTTGCACTGCTGCAGCGCAACAAGGTCATGAAATTCTCCGAGGGCGACGAGAAGATGGTCAAAATCGCATCTGCCATCCGCAAGGGCGCTAACGCCTATCTCCGCCGTCAGTACACCACTGTGGCAAAGGTCTTTGCCGTGGTGTTTGTGATCCTGCTGATCATCGCATTTGCCACCGGCGGCAAGATGCTCTCCAGAGTCACGCCGTTTGCCTTCCTCACGGGCGGCATCTGGTCCATGCTGGCCGGTTTCATCGGCATGCGCATAGCCACCAACTCCAACGCCCGGACGGCCAACGCCGCTCATGAGAGCCTGAACAAGGGACTGAAGGTCGCCTTCTCCTCCGGCTCTGTTATGGGCTTCACCGTCGTGGGTCTCGGCATTCTGGACATCACCCTCTGGTTCTTCGGTCTGAAGCTGTTTGGCAGCTTCGGCACCGGCGACGAGGCCGCCAAGGCCATTGCCAACATCATGGTCATGAATGGCATGGGCGCCTCCTTCATGGCGCTGTTTGCCCGTGTGGGCGGCGGCATCTACACCAAGGCCGCCGACGTGGGCGCCGACCTGGTGGGTAAGGTTGAGGCCGGTATCCCCGAGGACGACCCCCGCAACCCCGCCACCATCGCCGATAACGTAGGTGACAACGTCGGTGACGTTGCCGGTATGGGCGCTGACCTGTACGAGTCCTACGTGGGTTCCATTCTGGCCACCTTCGCTCTCGGCGCTGCCGCCAGCTATGGCTTCGCCGGCATGTTCCTGCCCGTTGCCATCGCCGTTGTGGGTATCATCTGCTCCATCATCGGCAGCTTCCTGGTCAAGACCAAGGAGAACGCCACTCAGCTTTCCCTGCTCAAGAGCCTGCGCACCGGTACTTACACCGCTGCTATCCTGAGCGCGCTTGCCGCCATTCCCCTGTGCTACTTCATCATGAAAGACACCGGTCACTGGTTTGGCATTTACATCGCCATCCTCTGCGGCCTGATCGGCGGCACCGCCATCGGCTACTTCACCGAGTACTACACCTCCGATAACTACAAGCCCACCAAGAAGCTGGCCGCGGCCTCCGAGACCGGCTCCGCCACGATCATCATCGGCGGTATCTCTCTGGGCTTGAAATCCACCATGGCCTCCATTCTGATCGTCGGTATCGCTGTTCTCATCAGCTACTTTGCTGCCGGCGGCTCCAAGAGCATCGTTGACGAGGCCGGCCACTTCACCGCCGCCTTCAACCAGGGCCTGTACGGCATCGGCATCGCCGGCGTCGGCATGCTCTCCACCCTGGGCATCACCCTGGCCACCGACGCTTACGGCCCCGTGGCCGACAACGCCGGCGGCATCGCCGAGATGGCC
>ONVR01000209.1 GCA_900321335.1 uncultured Eubacteriales bacterium
ATCGGCAATTTCCTCCGGCAATTCCGGTTTGATCCGATGGATTAGGGGCGGTGGAGCAGCCGCATATTTTGCGAAAAAGTTTGCCTCAGCTTCTTCTTCATCGGATTCGCCTTGATGATCCAACACGCAGTGACCAATTTCGTGAAGGATGGTCATATTCGTGCGCTCATAGGAAATTCCCTCGTCGTCATTGTAGTAGATAAGGTCGTTGCCAGATGGATCCTCCATGTAGAAACCATCTGTGCTGACCTTCATTGCGGCTGACCGTTGCTTTTCCGTCAGAGCCGAGTAAGGGATGATGGAAATCCCCATCTTATATGCCAGCTCGAAGCCACTGATGGGAATACATCAGACGTCATAGCGTTCAAAGAGGGCGACGACCTCCCCTTTGATGAACTCATACTGTTCGTCGGACAATCTCATGCGGTATCAGCCCTCCCGGCCACCGAGCAGAATGCTCAAAATCTCTCTTTTCTCGGCGGTAGTCATCTGATCCACATTGCGGGCAATCAACCTTTTGGCGTAGCCGATTTCATCAACGTAGCTCTGGGGAACACCTTCCATCAAATATTCCGATGTAGTGCCGAGGGCCATTGCAATCCGGGCAAGAACAGAGGAACGAGGGGTGCGATCCCCCTTGATATAGTGGGACATAGCTGCTTCGGTAACCTTGGCTTGTTCTGCCAACTCCTTTTGCGTCATGTGTCGGGCTTTGAGCATTTCTTCCAACCTTATGCTGAAAGAGTTCCTTTCTGTGCTCATGCTCTTCCTCCTTTCAGATTCTGCATGTATTATAATCAATAATTATCGTTTTGTCAAGTCTCGCGCAATATTATTGCGTCTACGCATCTACCGAGGTACAAGATATAGATTACCCGTTAAGTAATGATATTTTAAGCCGCATCCAAATCGGACACGGATCAATTTTTTAACAAGACAAAGGAGGCACTTCCTTACGAAGTGCCTCCCTCGGGGCGCTTTCTTCTTGCGCGGGGGCGCAGTTCGTGGTATAGTGATGGTACTTTCTTGTAAGGAGAATCGGATTATGACGGAAATGGAACGGATGAACGCGGGCAAGCTGCATTACTACGACGATCCGGAGATCAACGCGGCCGCTCTGTCGGGACAGCTTCTGCTGGCCCGGTACAACGCCACCGCCCCCGATGAGGAGGAACTCCGCGCCCGGATGCTGCCGGAGCTGTTGGGGAAGGTGGGCAGTCCCTGTACGGTCAAGCCCCCGTTTCGCTGTGACTACGGCAAGTTTATCGAGATCGGCGACGGTTCGTTTCTGAATTTTGACTGCGTTATTCTTGACGCCAGCCCCGTAAAGATCGGCAAACACGTGATGATCGGTCCCCGGTGCTGTCTGTATACCGCCAGTCACCCCATTGACGCAGCGGTGCGAGCGGAGCGCTACGATATCAGCAAGCCTGTCACCATCTGCGACAACGTGTGGCTGGGGGGCAACGTGGTGGTCAACCCCGGGGTGACCATCGGCAAGGGCTCCATCATCGGCTCCGGCTCCGTGGTGACCAAGGACGTGCCTGCCGGCGTGATCGCCGCCGGAAACCCCTGTCGGGTGATCCGGGAAATCACTGAGGAGGACGCCCTCTACTGGCAGCGTATGCGGGACGAATACCTGGCGGACCGTATGGGCGCCTCTGAGCGGTGATATCCATGAGAACGCTGATCTTCAACGGCTCGCCCCGGCCAAAGGGGGACACGGCAAGCCTGCTCCGGCTGCTGACGCCCCGGCTGACGGGTGAGGTGACCGTCCTGGATGCCTATGGCAGCCAGATCTCCCCCTGCATCGACTGCCGCCACTGCTGGACGGCGGCCGACTGTGTGCTGCAGGACGGCATGCAGACCGTTTACGACGAGCTGCAGCGCTGTGACAACGTGCTGATCGCCTCTCCCCTGCACTACGCCCAGCTGACGGCGCCTCTGCTGGGGATCGGCAGCCGCCTGCAGATCTATTTCTGCGCCGGGAAATTCCGGGGAGAGCGGCTGATCCAAAAGCCGAAGCGGGGCGGCGTGATCCTTGTGGGCGGCGGTACGGGGGATCCCGCCGGTGCCTTCCACACTGCCGAGATCCTGCTGCACGACATGAACTGTCAGCAGATCCACCCCCTGATCTGCAGCCATGACACGGACAATCTTCCCGCCCGGGAGGATCCCAAGGCCCTGGCCGGACTGACCAGTCTGGCGGACTTTTTCAACCGGGCACCCGGCACTTGATCCGATAAAAAAGCGATGACGACCCTGCGGGATCGTCATCGCTTTTCCTGTGTCAGCAGGACCCAGCGCCCTGCCGGATTTTTTGTCAAGAACTATGCCAACGGGAGCTGTTCCGTTTCGGTGTCCACCGGCACAAGCATTCCATGCAGTACGTAGCGGGCGTTGTCAAATACGTAGGCGCAGGTAGACAGTACTACATATTTCGCTTCCTCGTCCGGCGTCACTGTCGACTTGAAATCCGATTGTGCCACGGCCCAATCCAAATAGGCACTCATCGCTTCTCCAGTGTTTGGGTAAACCGTATAGGTGTCTGAAAAGGCGCTGGTGGTGTAACCACTGACCAGCTCGATTTTATAATTCTGGGTCGGCGTCAGAAGCCACATGACCGGGTGGCTGTCGTAATAGGCCTGATTCGCCCAGTCCTCCAGCCCGGCAAACATGGACCCGTTGTTCATATGATGTCCGTATATGATGGTATTGGCATCGGCAAAATCACGCCCGTTTTTCGCTTCCACAAAAATCGAGCCGGATGCGTTGTAGCTGCCGTCGTAATTTCGATGGAGATAGTAGTCATTGTCCGCCGCCTGCACCACCGGGTAGTTGATGACCGTCCCCTCGCAATAGATCCAGCCAACCACGTCCGGGCATACTTCCAACAGGGCGGCAAAATCCACAATGATGGGTGCGGCATTCACATTCTTCCCTGTATCGGGGATGGCAGGACTCTCCCCATTTCCGTCGGCATCCAGATCCCCGCTTTCCGTTGGCTGAACAGTTGGCGCAGCAACTGTGAAGCGTTCCGCCGCCTGGGCATAGGTCTTCTTGCTGGCACTATACTGCCTCTGAATAAGAATGACCATGGTACCGGAAAAAAGAAATACGGCTGCAAGAATAATCATCAGAATTCTTCTGATCCATTTCCACATACGCTCAATCCGCAGATGACCGGTGCTGGCTAACGTTCCCCAACATGGCCAGTCTTCTGCATTTCCTCCTTTATATAGTCGCTTTTCGCCTAAGCTGTGTTGTCAGTTCCTTTTCGTTTATTTATCCGTACATTCCGAAACCGGTTCATCTGCACGTTGAACATCGTGCAGCACGGGCAAAGGCAAGAACAAACAGGTTCCCAAT
>ONVR01000246.1 GCA_900321335.1 uncultured Eubacteriales bacterium
GAGATCCCCAGCTCCTTTGCCGCCTGCTTCTGGTTCAGGCCGGACTCTTTCCGTATTTTAGACAGCATCTGTCCAAAATCAGTGGTTGTCATGTGCGTTTCACTCCATTTGCACTCAAAAATATACGATTAGTATATTCTCTCTCGCCGTCCCCGTCAATAGGGAAACGAAAAAATCCGCGCCCTTCCAAGGAAGGGCGCGGACGGGTCCCGCTTATTGCTGCTCCGCCAGGAGCTTTTCATAGTCCTCCGGGTAGTTGATGTTGTCCAGCATCCGGTCCTGCCAGAGGCCGTCGAGTTCCTGCCGGGTGACGATGCGGACCTTCGCCCCGTCGCACAGGCCGATGATCTTGTAGCGCCCCGCCCGGAGCAGCTCCTCCGCCCGGTCGGCCAGGCTCTTTTTGTAATAGGCGAACAGCGGCTCGATGCGGCCCTGTCCGTCTGTCAGGGCGCAGACGTCGTTCTCGCCGCACAGCTGGATCATCCGCACGGCGGCGGCAGGGCTGGAAAAAGGCATATCCGCCGCCACGAGAAACACCCCCTCGTCCCGGCAGGCCCGCAGGGCCGCGTGCAGCCCCGCCAGAGGGCCGCAGCCCGGGTACAGGTCCTCAATGCATTCGGCGTGGATCTCCGGGTATTTGTCCGGGTCCCCCACGCTGACCCAGACGGTGTCAAAGGCCGTCTGAAAACGCTCCACCGCGCCGGCCAGAAAGGTTTTTCCTCCGTACAGCAGGCGCTGCTTGTCCCGGCCCATGCGGCTGCTCTTGCCGCCGGCCAGGATCACCGCGGTAGCCATGGCCGCCCCTCCTTTTTCAGATCTTCGCCGCCAGCTCCGCCAGCAGCGTCTCCATCTCTCCGGCCACACCGGCCAGGGCGCCGGGCTTGAAGGGGGACTGAAGCCCCGCCTCCTCCAGAAGGTCCGTAAACACCTTCTCGCCGCCCTGCCGGAGCAGGTTCACGTACCGGGCAAAGGCGCCGTCGTAGTCCTTCCGGGACGCCAGCAGGAACTGCAGGGCCGTGACCTGGGCCAGGCAGTAGTCGATATAGTAGAAGGGGGACTCGTAGATGTGCATCTGGTACTGCCACCGGCGGCCCTCCTCCAGAAAGGGCATCCCCTCCGTGGACAGATAGGGCCGGAACCGGGCCTCCAGCTCGTTCCAGGCGGCGTTGCGCTCTGCCGGGGTCATATCGGGATTTTCGTACACGATGTGCTGGAAGGCGTCCACGATGGTGCCGTAGGGAATAAAGGCAAAGGCGTCAAAAGCGTGCATGAAGCGGTATTTGTCGCTGTCGGCGCCGAAGAACTTTTCCATATACTTCCACGCGAAAAACTCCATGCTCATGGAGTGGGTCTCCGCCGTCTCCATGCCTCCCACGTCCAGCTCCAGCTTGAAGCGGTTGTCCGCCGTCATATAGGCGGCAAAGGCGTGGCCCGCCTCGTGGGTCACCACGTCCACGTCCCCGGCGGTGCCGTTGAAGTTGGCCAGGATAAAGGGCTGCCGGTATTGGGCGAACTCCGTGCAGTAGCCGCCGCCCCACTTGTTTTTCCGGGACTCCACGTCGAAGGCCTCATTCTGAAGCATCATGTCGATAAAGGCCCCCGTGTCCGGGCCCATCTCGTGGTACATCTCCCGGGCGGCGTTGAAGATGTCCTCCTTGTTCTGGGAGGGCTTGGGGTCGCCCCCGGGGATGGTCACCCCGTCGTCATAGAACATATACCGGTCCGTGATCCCCAGACGTCTGGCGTTTTCCGTTTTGAGCCTTGCCACCACGGGCACGATATCCCTGAGCACGTTGTCCCGGAACACCCGGACCATGGCCTCGTCATAGCACAGGCGGCCCATCCGGTAGTAGCCCAGCTCCACGAAATTCCGGTAGCCCATCTTCCTGGCCATCCGGTCCCGGACGTGGACCAGCCGGTCGTAGATATCGTCCAGCTGCTCCGCGTACTGGGCCATGGTCCGGCCCAGGACCTCGTAGCACGCCCGCCGGGTCTGCCGGTCCTCCTCCTTGGCGTACTTCATGAGGATGGACCGGGGCATTTTCTCCCCCCGGAATTCAAACTCCATGGAGGCCATGAGCCGGGAGTACTCCGTGACGATCTTGTTCTCCTCCACCATGTCCGGGACGATCTCCGGGGACATGGACTTTTTCTGGACCTCCAGGGACCGGAACAGGACGGGGGAGAGCTTCTGCTCCAGCTCCGGCCGGAAGGGGCTCTCCAGCAGAGCGTTGGCGTAATCCAGGCAGGCGCTCTCCGCCTCGGGCCCGATCTGATCGTAATAGTCCTTCTCCGCCACGTAGAATTCGTCGGCGGTGTTGATGGAGTAGCGCATATAGGACAGGCTGGAGGCGGTCATATACGCCGTCATGATGCCCAGGTAGTCCTCCCGGGCCGCCAGGATCTC
>ONVR01000208.1 GCA_900321335.1 uncultured Eubacteriales bacterium
CAGGACGGGACGCAGCAGAGCGGCGAGCTTTTCCGACAGCCCGCTGCGGCGCAGCACCTCCAGGATCCCGGACCAGAGGCAAAGGGCACCGCACAGCTCTACGCAGAGCGCAACGGCGGACCCGGCGCCGGCGAGCAGCGCGTCTGTCGGCATGGACCACTGGCCGGAGAAGCAGGCGGACACGATGCCGGCGAGCAGCAGCCCCAGCCAAAGATACGAAATGAGCATGACACACACGGCCTTTCCCAGCGGAATTAATGAGATATTGAATCGTTTAAGAAATTGTTACAATGCTACATGAAAATTCAAATTACTTGCAGAATTTATTGACTTTTTCCCGAAATATGCTATTATTCTATGTGGAATTTATAAGGCTCTTTGATCCTCTCAAGCACAGAGCCGATCAGATAATCAGGAGGTAATGCTACGTATGAAGTCAACGGGAATTGTCAGAAAAGTAGATGAGCTTGGACGGATCGTGCTGCCCATAGAACTCCGCAGAACGCTGAATATCGCGGAGAAGGATTCACTTGAAATCTATGTGGAGGACGATACCATTATTCTCAGAAAATTTGAGACGCGCTGCGTGTTCTGCGGCAATACGAAGAATGTTGTCGAGTACAAGGGAAAAAACATCTGCCCAGACTGTATCCGTGACATCAAAAACGCCTGAACGCGAAAAAATAAGCAGCCCCTGTTTCCACCGGAAACAGGGGCTGTCGTTTTTTGCCGTCTTATTTGTACGCGCCGCCGTTGTAGGAGGGGCCCATGACCACGGAGAAGTGGAAGATGGGCTTATCCACCCGCTTGATGCGCAGGGGCATGTGCTTTTTGTTCTTGGGGCAGAAGATCAGACTGGAGCGGGTGAGGGTGTGCACCTCGCCGTCAAGGGTGACCTCGATCTCGGCGTTGAGGTTATAGGGGTCCTCGGGATCGCTGCCGAAGAAACCGATGAGCTCGTCATACTCGTGCTCATGCTCGTCGAAAATGGGGTCCCGCTCAGGGACACTCTTGTACCAGGCGGTGTTCATCTGGAAGGAGCCGGGACACACGTTGTCGTCGATCCAGAGGATCCGCTTGGCAAAGCGGTTATACATGGCCTGGAACTCCGGCGTGCCCGTGTTGGGCGCCTGCAGCTCCTGAATGATAAACTTTCCGGTGGGGCCTTCGTTGTTCATATACATTGCAGTAACCTCCCATGCTGCGATTTCGTACTCTCATGTTACCATGAGAATGCCGGTTTGGCAATAAAAATCAGCCGCGTGGAACAGGTTTTTCCACGCGGCTGTAGGAAATCAGGACTTCAGATCCACCCAGAGGGAGTCGTACAGATCCAGGGTTTCCTGGGGCAGGTTGGTGAAGACGTCACAGTTGGCCAGCACGTCTTTGTCGGGATTGATCACGGGGTACAGGTCCTCGTCCAGATCCTCGGAGAAGATTTTCATAGCCTCGGTGCCCGCGGGGGCGTAGCCGGTCACCTCGGAGTTGGCCAGGGCGATATCGGTGTCGCACATGAAGTTGATAAAGGCCTCGGCGTTTTCCTTGTTCTCCGCGCCCTTGGGGATGCACATGGCGTCCACGAACAGGTTGGAGCCCTCCTCAGGCAGTACGTATTTCAGACTGGGATTGTTCTCTACCATGACCAGATAGTCGCCGGCGTAGTAGGGGGCGATGGCGGCCTCGCCGCTTTCCATCTTGTCAAAGATCTGGTCCATGACGTAGGCCTGCAGGATGCTCTTTTGCTGTACCAGCAGATCGAAAGCCTCCCGCAGCTGGGCCTCGTCGGTGGTATTCTGGTTGTAGCCCAGATATTTCAGAGCGATGCCCATGGCGTCCCGGGAGTTGTCAAACATGAGGATCTGTCCGGCGTACTGGGGATCGAACATAATGCTCCAGCTCGTCACGTCCTCCTGGACCACGTCGCCGTTGTAGATCAGACCTACGGTGCCCCAGGTGTAGGGAACGGAGTATTCACCGCTGGGGTCGTACTCCAGATTCTTGTAGGCCGGGTCGATGAGAGAGAAGTTGGGAACGTTGTCAAAGTTGATCTTCTCCAGCATATCCTCGCTGATCAGGCGGGAGATCATGTAGTCTGAGGGGATGATCACGTC
Source organism: uncultured Eubacteriales bacterium (assembly GCA_900321335.1). Taxonomy (GTDB): domain Bacteria; phylum Bacillota; class Clostridia; order Oscillospirales; family Oscillospiraceae; genus RUG678. The sequence goes on from ONVR01000208.1 coordinate 2,112, forward strand.
ATAGCTGGAGCCGCCGGTCTTGAGGATGGAGTACAGGGTCTCGTTGCTCTCGTAGGTGGAGTAGTTGACCTTGATACCGGTCTGCTTCTCAAAGTCGTCAAAGATGTCCTCGTCGATATACTCGCCCCAGTTGTACACGTTGACCTCACCCTTGGATTCGGTCTTGCTTCCGCCGCAGGCGGACAGGACGGCGATCATGCTCAGCGCGAGCAGCAGTGCGATGATTTTTTTCAATTCAGGTTTCCTCCGTTAGATAAATATAGGGTTAGGGTTGCTCACGGCTCTGACGCGGCCTTGAGCTTTTTGCGTTCCGCCTCGGCGTTCTGCCGGCTCTCCCGGATATTGACAATGATCAGAAGGATCATGACCACCAGGAACAGCAGGGTGGAGACGGCGTTGATCTTGGGACTGATGCGCTTTCTCGTCATGGAGTAGATGTTCATGGCCAGGGTCTGGACCTTGGACCCGGCGGTGAAGTAACTGATGACGAAGTCGTCCACGGACATGGTAAAGGCGATGATGGCGCCGTTGACGATACCGGGCATGATCTCCGGCATGATGACCTTCACAAAGGCCTGAGACCAGGTGCAGCCCAAGTCCTGGGCCGCGTCCACCAGATGCTTGTCCATCTGCTGGAGCTTTGGCATGACCGAGAGGATCACATAGGGGATATTAAACGTGATATGGGCGATGAGAAGGGTCCCGAAGCCCAGCTTGAATTTCAGGAAGGAGCCAGCCGCCACAAAGGCCAGACACAGGGACACGCCCGTGACGATATCGGCGTTCATGACGGGGATGTTGTTCACGCTCAGAAGGGGGGTACTCCAACGCTTCTTCATGTTGAAAAAGCCCACCGCGGCAATGGTTCCCACCAGCGTGGCGATGAGAGCCGAGAGCACGGACACGAGAAGGGTGGTGCCCAGAGAACTCAGGATCGAAGAGTCCTGGAACAGCTCCGTGTACCATTTGAAGGTGAAGCCCGTCCACACGGAGCGGCTTTTCGAGCTGTTGAAGGAAAAGACGATCAGCACGAAAATGGGGGCGTAAAGGAACAGGTACACGAGGATCATGAAGATCCGGCCGAGAGGGGATGCCTGTCTTTTTTTCACATCATCACCGCCGTTTCTTCACCGGAGCCGAACTTGTTCATGAGATACATGGCGATCATAACGATGATCATCATGACAAGAGAGATGGCCGAACCCAGGTGAGGGTTGTAGGCCGTACCCAGAAACTGCATCTCGATCAGATCGCCCAGCAGCAGGTCTGTGCCGCCGCCCAGCAGCTTGGAGATGACAAAGGTGGATACGGAGGGCACAAATACCATGGTGATGCCGGAGAGGACGCCGGGCAGACTCAGGGGGAAAATGACCCGGCGGAAGATCTCCACCTTGTTGGCGCCCAGATCCTGTGCCGCTTCCAGAAGGTTTTTGTCGATCTTTACGATAACGGAGTTGATGGGCAGGATCATGAAGGGCAGGAAGTTGTATACCATGCCCAGGACCACAGCCCCCGGCGTGTTGATCATGTGAGCCGCCGGCAGGCCGATGAGCCCAAGCAGCTTGTTGATCAGGCCGGTGTTTTCCAGCAGGCTCATCCAGGCGTAGGTGCGAAGCAGGAAATTCATCCACATGGGCAGCATGATCAGCAGCATCAGCGTCCGCTGGCGGTGCGCCGGCTCCTGGGCGATGGCGTAGGCCACCGGGTAGCCGATGAGGATGCAGATCACCGTGGCCAGAAAAGCCAGCCAGAAGGAGCGCCCGAACACACCGGAATAGGTCAGCATGTTGGAGAAATTGTCCAGAGTAAAACCGCCGGAGGCGTTGGAGAAGGCGTATACGACGATCAGAACCAGCGGGATGACGATAAACAGGGCCATCCAGCCCACGTAGGGGATGGCAAAGTATTTCGGTTTCATGGCGCCACCTCTTACGCTTCCGGAGCTTCCAGCTCTTCCAGGATCTCCGCGTTCACGTCGCCCAGTTCGTCGTACTCCTCGGAATAGGAGCTGTAATCGCCGAACATGCCGGAGTACTCGCTCTTTTTCATGATGTGGATGCCGTCGGGATCGATCTTGATGCCGATCCGGGAGCCGACGGGACAGTAGTCCGTGGTCTGGATCAGCCACTTGAAGCCCTTGAAATCCACGAAAGTGTCGTAGTGGACGCCCTTGAAGGTCAGGTTCGTCACAACGCCCCGGAGCATTCCCTCCTCGGGAGGAACGATGTCCACGTCCTCCGGGCGGATGACCACGTCCACGGGCTCGTTGGGGGCGAAGCCGCCGTCAAGACATTGAAAGCGCCTGCCGAAGAACTCCACCAGGCCGTCCTCGATCATCACGCCGTCGAGGATGTTGCTCTCGCCGATGAAGTCGGCCACAAAGGCATTTTTCGGCTCGTTGTATATTTTCTCAGGAGTGCCGATCTGCTGAATGACGCCGTGGTTCATGACCACCACGATGTCAGACATGGCCAGGGCCTCCTCCTGATCGTGCGTCACATAAATAAAAGTGATGTCCAGCGCCTGTTGGATCCGTTTGAGTTCGATCTGCATATCCTTTCTCAAACGCATATCGAGCGCACCGAGGGGTTCGTCCAGAAGAAGCACCTTGGGCCGGTTGACAAGGGCGCGGGCAATGGCCACACGCTGCTGCTGGCCGCCGGAGAGGCTGGTTACGTCTCTGTGCTCAAAGCCCTTGAGGCTGACCACCTCGAGCATCTCCATGACGCGCTGTTTGATCTCGTCTTTGGGGACCTTGGCGATGCGAAGGCCGAAGGCGACGTTTTCAAACACGTCCATGTTGGGAAACAGGGCGTACTTCTGAAAGACCGTGTTTACGGTACGCTTGTTGGGCGGGACATCATTGATTCGTTCCCCATCGAAAATCACGTCCCCGCTGGTCGGCTTGAGAAAGCCGCCGATAATGCGCAGCATCGTCGTCTTGCCGCAGCCGCTGGGACCCAATAACGTGAGGAATTCTTTGTCGTTAAAATGAATATTTACGTTGTCTAAAACAACGTCACCGTCAAACGCCATCGTACAATTCTGAAGGCGAATCAACTCTTTGGGCATTTATCCTCCCCCTCTTCTTTGGTATGCACCGACCGTGAAAAACCCTTACGACGACAGCGTTTCAACAGCCCGATTGCGTAAAGCAATTTAGATAAATATACAGGTAAAAAATACAAAAGTCAATGGATTTTATACGCGGAAAAATATTTTTCCACGAAATCGATTTTAGTCAGGCAAAAAGCCCTGTTTTGCAGGTAGTTCAGGATCCCCGCGTCGGTCCGGAAGGAGAAGACCAGTTTATACGAGCACAGCAGCTGGCCGCTCTCCCCGTAGCGCCGGTTCTGCTGCTGCCTGCCGTACTTTCCGTCTCCCAGCAGGGGGCAGCCCGCGGCGGCCAGCTGGGCCCGGATCTGGTGGGTCCGCCCGGTGTGCAGGCGGCACTCCAGCAGAGACAGACCGTCTCTTGTCTCCAGCGTTCTGTATTCGGTCACGGCCGTGCGTGCCCCTTTCTCCGGAGAGCACCTGACGTAGACCTGGTTTTTCGCCGCGTCCTTGAACAGGTAGTCTTTCAAAATGCCCTGAGCAGGCCGGGGCGTCCCGTGGACCACCGTCAGGTAATACTTGTCGATCTCCCGGTCCCGGATCTTCTGATTCATGATCCGCAGGGTCTCCGCGTTCTTGGCGGCGATGACGATCCCGGCGGTGTTCCGGTCGATCCGGTTGCACAGGGCGGGGGCAAAGGCGTTTTCGGCCCGGGGACGGTATTCTCCCTTGGCATACAGGTAGGCCTGGATCTGTGCAATGAGGGTGTTGTAGGACCAGCCGCCGTCCGGATGGCACAGCACCCCGGCCTTTTTGTTCACCAGCAGCAGATTCTTGTCCTCGTACACCACGTCCACCTCGGGCACGGCGATCTTCAGAAAGGCGTTGCTCTCGCTGGGTTTTTCGAAGAACTCGTCGTTGACGTACATCTGTACCGTGTCCCCGATGGCCAGCTTATAATCTCTTTTTGCGCCTTTGCTGTTGACTTTTATCCGCTTGAGGCGTATATATTTCTGTGTGAGAGACGCCGGGAGCAGAGGAACGGCCTTGCCCACAAAGCGGTCCAGCCGCTGGCCCGCGTCGTTCTGCCCGATAGAAAATTCCTTCAAAATGATCCCCTCCGTAACGGGAGAATAAAAATTTTATCAATAGTGACTATATCACACGAAAAAACATTTGACAACAGATACTTAATGCATTATAATATCAAGGCAATTATGCGAGGTGTACAATGCGTTTAGACCTTCATGAGATCATCAATATCCCCGGAAAACATGTGGCATTCGACTATTCGCCGGACTGGACGGAGCTGACCTACGGCTCGGTCCTGGAGGTCAGACCGAATACCCGGGCTGTCGGGGAGATCCGCAACGTGGCCGGTGTGCTCACGCTGACCGCGGACGTGGAAGCGGACATGCACTGTGTCTGCGCACGGTGTCTGAAGGAATTCGATAAACATCTTGCTCTGCACACCCAGGCGGTGATCGCGGATCCGGAGGACGTTCCGGAGGACTCAGATGCGTATTTCCTGGACGGAAATTATGCTGACGTGGATGAGATCCTCTATACGGCGCTGGTGCTGGATCTGGATGAGCGGCTGCTGTGCAGGGAGGATTGCAAAGGACTCTGCGATAAATGCGGCGCGGACTTAAACGAGGGACCTTGCTCGTGCAAGGCAGAGATCGATCCCAGGCTGGCTGTTTTAGGGCAGCTCCTGGAGAATGACTAACAGGAGGTGTCATAAATGGCGGTTCCCAAGAGAAAAGTATCGAAGGCTAGAAGAGACAAGAGACGTTCTTCCCACTGGAAGCTCTCTACGCCCAATCTGGTTGCTTGTCCCAAGTGCGGCGAGCTGCGCATGCCCCACAGAGCGTGCAGAAACTGCGGCACATACAACAATCGTACCGTTCTGAAGACCGAGGCCTGAGGCCTCAAAACCACCGGAGCGTATCCGGCGG
>ONVR01000315.1 GCA_900321335.1 uncultured Eubacteriales bacterium
GTACGAAAGTCAGAAAACCCAGTAAAATCAAGGCTTTCCGGCTTCACAAAGGTTCCTTTGATAACAATTTGATAACAGTTGCATGATTTCCCTTTATTCTCCGTACCAAGGGGTTTATGGGTAAAAGAGTCATTCTTGACGGTTTGCGACTGGAACGATCCATATGATGAAAGCCCTTCGCTGTGGGTATGCAGCGAAGGGCTTTTTTGTTATTGTTCGCAGGATCAGCAAACCGGAATTTGTCTTGATCTATATTAGTTTCTCACGAATCAGCCATTCAATTATCTTTTTTGCTCTATTCTCAAGTGTGGGTATTTCGCCTTTACCAAAGAATCTCAATTCATTGCTTTCTCCATCGGTAATCTTCATCTCACCGTGAATTCCTTTCGCAAGGTAAAGAGCAACAACAGAATAGAGCTCATCTCCATTTGGATATTTGAAATAGAAATCTGGCCCTGAAAACAAATGGAGAAAAGAAAAATCTTCCGCAGATAGATTGGTTTCTTCTTTCAGCTCTCTTGCCGCTGTTTCTTCGAGTGTTTCTCCTAACTCGATCGCGCCACCGGGAATACCCCAAGTATGTGTATCAGAACGCAGATTCAATAGAATCCTGTTGTTTTTCAGGACAACAACAGTCGCACCAACTGACAAAATCGGTGCATTACCGATTTGTTTTCTCATTTCGCTTATATAACTCATTACCTGTTTCGCCTCACAAATCCCGATTTTTATTACTCTTTTAGTTTGCTCTTAAGCGCCTTGACCATGGCGTCGCTCAGCTTCTGGGATGGAGCGGTCTTCCGCTTCCCGCGTATCAGGGCGGCCGTCAACTCTGTTTTGCTTGATCCGCTCATGCAGGTTATCGCACCACTTGTCCCACTTTTCACGGTATTCCTCCTCAGAGATAATCCGCGGCAGCAGATCACCGGGCGACTCGATCGCCTGCTCCCGGCAGGCCGCCACACAAGCACGGTACAGATCCCAGGGCAGCTCGTCCTCGTCCCACACCAGCGGAACGGAAACAAGTCCCGCCCGCAGGGCGGCAACGGCTCTTGTGTGTCCGTCGGTCATGACCGGCCTGCCGTCCAGAAGCTTGACAGGGATGGGTTCAAAGTTGGACAGGTCTGCGGCGTCAAGCCAGCTTTCCACGGCCCTGAGCTTTTTCTCCGATATATAAAACTGGGATGGCTGCAGGTCTCTTAGGGTCAATTCGTTTAGATGCAAGATGATATCCTCCGGTTTTTTTGCTTGGATACAGTATAACAGAAAAAGAGCCGGCGGACAAGCAACCCGCTGTTGCTCCCCGCCGGCGGCGGCCCTGCGCCCTTTTCCCGGGCAGGCGGCGGGCGGTCTCCGGGCCCGCCCGTTACGGCAAAAAGCGACCCGGAAGCAGCTGCTCCCGGGTCGCTGTATTCCTCTTAGTCCATAACGGGTCTTTCGTCGCCGAGGAAGAAGACCGCCACCGTTCCCGTGCCGGAATGGCTGCCGATCACGGGGCCGATGTCGCACAGGCGGATCTTCCCCTTCTGCCTGGGGAACCGCTCTTCCAGCGCGGCGATCAGCATCCGGGCGTCCTCCGGGCACTGGGAGTGGCAGACCCAGCAGCGCTGGTCATAATCCGTGCCGCCCTGGGCGTGGGCCTGCATCTCATCCACCGTGGCCGCCACGGCCTTTTTCTTGCCCCGGACCTTGTCATAGGCCTTGATTGCCCCGGCGGCGTCCAGGCGCATCAGGGGACAGATGCTCAGGATCGTCGCCACGGCGGCCGCCGCGCCGGACACCCGGCCCGTCCTGTGAAACTGTGTCATATTGGAGGAGAAAAACTGGTGGTGGAATTTGTTCCGGTTTTCCAGGAGCCACTGTTCCGTTTCCTCCAGCGTCTTGCCGTTATCCCGCATATCCGCCGCCATATCCACGATCATACCGTAGCCGGAGGAGGAGCACAGAGAGTCCACCACGACGATCTTTCGCTCGGGATACTGCTCCTGCAGCTCCTGCGCAGCCAGATAGGCGTTGTTTACGGAGCCGGACTGGCCGGAGGTAAAGGCCACATGGAGCAGGTCGCCCTTTTGCAGAAGGGCCTCGAAGAACGCCCGGTACGTCTCCACGTTGATCTGGGAGGTGTGGGGCAGCTTTCCCTCCGCAAGCATCCGGTAAAAGCGGGGGCGGGCCTCCGGATCCCGGCCCATATCGTCTGTAAACTCCTCCCCGTCCACCGTATAGGTGTAACAAAGCACGGGAATCTCACGACTTTCCATATAATCATACGGGAGATCCACCGTTGAACAACAGCTCAGGATAAACTTGCGATCCATAACGATCCCTCCTACAGATTTCTATAACCATTATACCGCTTTTCAAACGGTTGTCAAACCATATGGGCGCCGGCAGGACGTGTAAAAACCTGTAACGGATTTTTTACCGTTTTTCATTTCCAAACCAGGGGAAATGTGATATACTGATTTTATGTTTGATCAAGTCAGGAGTGGTGGCAGACTATGAAAATCGGTTTTGACAACGACAAATACCTGAAGATACAGTCCGAGCACATCCGCGAGCGGATCGAGCAGTTCGGCGGCAAGCTGTATCTGGAGTTCGGGGGCAAACTCTTTGACGACTATCACGCCTCCCGCGTCCTGCCGGGCTTTCAGCCGGACAGCAAGATCCGGATGCTCAAGCAGTTCAAGGACGACGTGGAGATCGTCATCTCCATCAACGCCGTGGCCATTGAGCAGAACAAGACCCGCAGCGATCTGGGGATCCCCTACGAGGAGGACGTGCTGCGTCTGATCGACGTTTTCCGCAGCATGGACCTGTACGTGGGCAGCGTCGTTCTCACCCGATACAACGGCCAGGTGTCCGCAGACGCCTTTTTGAAGCGGCTCACCGCCCTGGGCATCCGCTGCTACCGCCACTATCCCATCGAGGGCTACCCCTCCAACGTGGAGCACGTGGTCTCCGAGGAGGGTCTTGGCAAAAACGACTACATTGAAACCAGCCGCCCGCTGGTGGTGATCACGGCGCCGGGCCCCGGCTCCGGCAAGATGGCCACCTGCCTGTCTCAGCTCTATCACGAGCACAAGCGCGGCGTCACCGCGGGCTATGCCAAATTTGAGACGTTCCCCGTCTGGTCCCTGCCCCTGCGCCACCCGGTCAATCTGGCCTATGAGGCCGCTACCGCCGATCTCAACGACGTGAACATGATCGACCCCTATCACCTGGAGGCCTACGGCAAGCTGGCGGTCAACTATAACCGTGACGTGGA
>ONVR01000205.1 GCA_900321335.1 uncultured Eubacteriales bacterium
ACGGTTTTTCCTGGTCCGAGTGACTGGATTTGAACCAGCGGCCTCTTGAACCCCATTCAAGCACGCTACCAACTGCGCTACACCCGGATCTGCCATTTGTCAGCCCGATTAATATAGCACAGATGATTTAAAAATGCAAGAGAAATTTTCAGAAAAAATCAGTTGATTTTTACGCCCCAGATTTTGCACTGCCGCGTGCCGATGACGACGGTGTCTTCATAGACCGCGGGGCTGGCCTCCACGCCGCCGCCGAGGTTGAAGGTGTCCAGCTCTTTGCCGGTCTTCGCGTCCAGCAGATACATGGTGTTGCCGTAGTTGCAGTACAGTAAACAGCCGGTGCCGTCGCTGTTGTAGATCAGGACGGGGGAGCTCCAGGTGTAATAGGCGTGGTGCTCCCAGACCGTTTCGCCGGTCTCACGGTCGAGGCAGGCGAGGATGCCGCCGTTGAACTTGTCGGTCTTGGCAACGGTGACGTAGACGTAACCCTCCAGGTCGTCCTTGCCGAGCGCCACCGTGGACTGAATCCCGCCGGAGACGCCCTTTTCGGTGTAGCAGTTGTACTCCTTCTGCCAGATGATCTCGCCGTTTTCCGCGTCCACCTTAAATAGCGGGACGTTCGCGGTGGTGCTGCTGCGCCAGCCGAGATGGAAGGAGGTGCCGACGTAGATATAGGGATGCCCGTTTTCCATGGAGAGTACGGGCGTGCCGTTGGAGTCGTCCCAGATGTTCTGGATCCAGTCCAGCGTCAGCGTGTTGAGATCCAGGCACATCAGCCGCCCGCCGTTGTCCGAGATGATGAGGTGGCCGCGCCAGATGACGGGGCTGTCCTCCATGCCGATCCAGTACTGGTACAATGTGGTGTTGCGGCCCATATAGTGCCATTTGACCGTCTCCGGCTCGATGGAGATGGTGCCGGCGGCGGGGTCATAGTCGGTGTGCAGTTTGATGATATAGATGATGCCGTTTTCGCCGGGGTAGATGAGCTGATCGGTCTCCGCGTCCACCAGGGGGGAGCCGTCGAACATCGGCCAGGCGCGCAGGGCGAAGCCGTAATTGTCCTCCGGGCCGAAGGTGTGGAGGATCTTGAAATCAATGAGGCTGATGATAAAGGCGCGGCAGTGGCCCCGGGCGCTTTCGTAACCGGCGCCGACATACAGCAGGGGATAGCCCCGCGGATCCAGCGCGCCGGCGCCCTTGAAGGTGTAGCCGACGTTCAGCGTGTCGCGGGTCTTCTGCCCGGTGGCCAGATCCAGGAAGTAGATGTTGCCGTCCATGGTGGCGTAGATGACCTCCACCAGGTCGTCGTCCTCCTTGGCCCAGTCGTACATGTTCATGATGGCCTTGGTCTCCTTCGGCCATTTGACGATCAGGGGCTGGCCGACCCAGCCGCTGCCGGTCCAGGTCTCGCCGTTATAGGAGAGGCTGCCGGTGTTCACCGACCAGGATTTGCCGAACTTGTAATCTGTCAGCTCCGCATAGCCGTAGCTGGCGCTGTCGCGGAAGTTGTTGCCGCGGAAGGTGATGATGCCCTCCATCTGCGTGTACTCGTCGCCGGGGAGAAAGTCGATCTGCTCTTCCGGCTCATAGGGCGTGCCCTCCGCAAGCGTGGCGCCGTTCACATTGACCGCAAGATTCTTGACATAGTCCTCCGGCGCGGTTTTTTCCGTGTGATAGGGATGAAATTCCGGCACCGGGGTAGGCTCCGGCGTGGGTTCCGGCGTTTCGGGCACCTCCGGCGTGGGCTCCGCCGTGGGTGCCGGGGTGGCCGTCGGCGCGGGCGGGGCGGCGGTGGGGGCGGGCGATTCCGGCGGAAGGGGGGACGCCGGCTCAGCCCCGGCCAGCTTTGCGACCACGATGGCCAGCACGGCCAAAAGCACCACCAGCAATACGATGAGCGCGGCGCTTTTCAGAAATCCGCTGTGATTTTTTGTTTGATGCGTGTTTCCGGACAAAATGACAACACCTGCTATTCCGAGTCGTTTCGACATTTTTTTAAATTCTTCGATAGTATATCAAAGGCCGTTTTAAAAAGCAAGTCAAGGCAGAAATCCTTGTTGACAAGCGCGGAGAATTACTATAGAATCAACAATACGAGTATGCATCGTACCCACCATTATTATTGATTTTAATGAAAGGAAACAGAATTATGAAGAAGTTTGTCTGCACCGTCTGCGGCTATGTTTATGAGGGGGACGCCGCTCCTGCCGAGTGCCCTGTCTGCCACGCTGCGGCGGACAAGTTCAAAGAGGTCACCGGGGAGATGACCCTGGCTGCCGAGCATGAGTACGGCATCTACGCCAAGACCGTGAAGAACAACGCTGACATCAGCGAAGAGGACAAGAAGTACATCTTTGACCAGCTCAAGGCCAACTTCAACGGCGAGTGCAGCGAGGTCGGCATGTATCTGTGCATGGCCCGCATCGCCCACCGCGAGGGCTATCCCGAAATCGGCCTGTACTGGGAGAAGGCCGCCTATG
>ONVR01000202.1 GCA_900321335.1 uncultured Eubacteriales bacterium
ATCCGCAGCGACGCCGCACACGGGCCAGGCAAAAATGTCCACCCCCAGCAGCAGCAATCCGAAAAACACCACCAGTGCCAGAGACAGGATCATGCTCTTGCTTTTATTCCAGTTCATAAGACGCTCTCCTTTCCTGTTACAACAGGAGAATACCACAGTCATTCATGTATGTCAATATATTTTTATCGTTTTTCAATAATTAATTTCTGTTTTTCATCTCTTTTCTCCTTTGACCACCTTGTTTGTTCCCCGCGTCGGCATCTTTGGGAGCAGGATGTTTTTGCCGCAGTGTGAGTTAGTGTTTACAAACTCACGGGTCGTCTGCTATACTGCTTTTGTCGAAATGTGTGTGAAGGACGAATATGCCCTGCAAAAAACGATACAACTACAAATCAATGGAGGAAGTTTCAATGAAGAGAATCAAGGTTACCGACCATTCCAAGTGTTTCGCCTGCATGTCCTGCATGATGGCCTGCGCGGGCGCTTTTTATAAGGGAGAGGACTTCGATCCCGACAAGTCCTGCATCCAGATGGGTCTCAAGGGTGACGGCACCATTCAGGTCCGCACCTGCCTGCAGTGCGGCAAGTGCGCCAAGGCCTGCGAGCAGGGCGCCATTACCCAGAACGCCAAGGGCGTATACATGATCAACAAGAAGCTCTGCATCGGCTGCGGCAAGTGCACCGAGGTATGTCCCATGAAGGTCATGGTCAAGGCCGGTGACAAGGTCTCCAAGTGCATCTCCTGCGGTATCTGCGTCAAGGCATGTCCCGTGGAGATCCTCGAGGTCTTTGAGAAATAATTTCTTCCAGATATGGCAATCCCCTGTGTATCCGCCGGATACACAGGGGATTTTTCTTTTCTGACAGGTTACAGGGCCGGGTCCTTTTCCACTGTTTCCGGCGGCAGCTCCAGAATCTCCGGATGGCGAAGATAACTCTTGAGGTACTTGAAGCACTGGGCGTAGTAAAAGCCGTCACAGATCCGCTCGTCGGTAGTGACCTTATAGTCGATGTACTTTTTCGCGGCCACCGTTCCGTCCTTCTGCACCTCATAAACCTTTCGCTTTGCGCCGAAGGCCAAAAACAGCGGCAGCGTGCCGAAATTATACAGGTGGTGATAGATGGGCTGGATCCCCAGAGACGCCACGTCCGTGATGATCAAAGACCCGTGGAAGGGGCTGGCGTTGAGAAGTACCTGGGGGAGCTTGCCGAAATAGTCGATGATTTTGATGATCCAAAGTACAAATTTCAGCAACAGCCGGGGGATCTTCCCCAGCAGTGCCGCGGTATTGTCGGTGCTTGTGTCCTCCCCCTTCTGAACCTTTTCGATCTCAGCGTTCAGCTTATTGTACACGTCTGTGAGAGTGTCCCGGGGATCGAATTTCACCTTGATGGTGGTCTCCTCCCCCGCGGAGGACATCTCCTTTTTTACCGCCAGGACAAACACAATATCCTTTGCTGCGTAGATCCGCTGTCCGGCGATAAAGCGGTTGATGGCAGGGCGCTGGCTCACCACCCGGATATAGGCCGCAAGGAACAGATGCAGCATCCCCAGCCCCTTGAGTCCCTCTTCTCGCTTCTTGCGCAGATAGCGGTCGATTTCCGTAACCTCCACACTGTCCTCAAAGGTGTTCATGGAGTCGTTGCGGGCGTTCATGATAAAGGGGATAAAGGAATCAAATGGGTTGAGCTTTTTCAGATAGATGCCGTCTTTTCTGTCGCCTCTTGCCATATGGATCACTTCCCGTTTCCTTCTGATTTGTTTCTATCAGTATACATGACGGGGAAAAAACGCGCAAGGGGAAAAGCAGATTTTGGCGAAAAACCGCCCGGACACGGTCCGTGTCCGGGCAGAGGTTTTAGATTTTTCTCCGGTTCTGAAGGATCAGCCGGTCGGCGATCATGGCGATGAACTCGCTGTTGGTGGGCTTGCCCTTCAGGTTGGAGATCGTGTAGGAAAAATACTTCTGCAGCGTCTCCAGATCTCCCCGGTCCCAGGCCACTTCGATGGCGTGCCGGATCGCTCGCTCCACACGGCTGGCCGTGGTCCCGTACTGCTTTGCGATGGCCGGATACAGCACCTTCGTCACCGCGTTGATCCGGTCCATATCCTCCATCACCAGCATGATCCCGCTGCGCAGATAGTGATATCCCTTGATATGCGCCGGCACCCCGATCTCGTGCAGAATCGCCGTCACCTGCTGCTCCCGGCTCTCCGACCGGCCCAGCAGCGCTCCCATCACCACAGCCTGGGCGTAGCCGCCGCTTACGCTCACCACTCGCTCCAGCAGCACCGACGCCTCACAGGGTTTTTGCAGAAAATACTCCGCTCCCAGGCTCATAGCCTGGCTCACCGCCCGCTCTCCGGCAAAGGCCGACACCACGATGCTCCGGGGCTTCTTCTCCATCCGGCTCGCCGCCGACAACACCCCGAGTCCGTCCGTGCCCGACAGCACCAGCTCCGTCACCAGAACGTCCGGCTTTCCCTCCCGGAGCAGAGCAACGGCCCGGTTCCCGTCTCCCGTGACCCCCAGGATCTCATGCTCTCCCGTTGACCGGATCGTCTCCGCCGCCAGCGCGGCGAACTCCTCGTTCCCGTCCGCGATCACTACCTTGTATTTCTCCTTCATGCCTGTCTTCTCCCCTTTTGCCGACTGCTTTTGTCATACGCA
>ONVR01000279.1 GCA_900321335.1 uncultured Eubacteriales bacterium
AGAGCTCTTCCCCGACTGTGACATTCTGGAAGCGGACGGCGTTACCGCCGGCCAGCTGAACGCGGAAGTGGGCTATGACCTTACAAGCCAGGTCATCTCCGCTCACCCCGAGTATGAATACTGGATCGTATTCTCCTGCGTAGAGTATTACGCCCAGGGCGCTACCCGCTATGCGGAGACGACCGTACACCCCGAAAACATCCTGATCACCTGCTCCGGCTCCAACGTTCTTCCTCTGGAATTCGAATCCGGTTATGACGGAACTTCCTTCAAAGTTGCATACGCGGTTGCGGATATCTGCTACGGCGGACCGGCAGCCATGGGCCTGATCGCTATCTGTGATGGCCGTGCAACGGAAGAGACCCTGTGGCAGGAACTGAAGCCAGAAGGAAGCACCGACCCGGCCGCCTGCTATGTTGCAGATGCGATTATGCTTACCATTGACAACTGGCAGACCTTCAAGGATGAAGTGTGGGCCCTGTACGATCCTGATGGAATAACTTCTGCAGCATAATCTCAAGCGTTGACTGCATAAGCATCATTGATCCGCAAAGCGTGATGTGTCCTCTTGATATGAACAAGAGGAACGGTTAAATAAAGTGGTGCTGCAGGATATGTTCTTGCGGCACCACTGCTTTCCAGAAGGATACTTGTTTTCAAAATGGAATCAGGAGGGGATTACATTGGAAATCAAGGAACAGATCCGGAAACTTGCATATGAAAGTGGTATGAGTCTGTGCGGGTTTGCCAATATAGAGCGGTTTGCCGAGAGCCCGGTTGAGCTGCGTCCGGATGGCGTTCTGCCTGGATGCAAAACGGTTATCGTAATCGGCGTGCGGCTTCTCGATGGTGTGATACAGGCAAATTTCCGCGACTTTGAAGACGGAAGAAAGGATTTGAAAGGACTTTATGGTACTTATGGCTACACAATCCTTCCAAACTTTCAACTGACAAAGGCGTGCTATGATATCGCGCAATTGATAGAGGTCCAGACGGAAGAGATAGCCACGCCGTGCTCCACGGGACCTATGACCAACGGCAGACAGGTCAGTCTTCGGCACTGCGCCGTTGCTGCGGGCCTGGGTGAGTTTGGCTGGATGAGTATTGTGCTGACACCGCAGTTTGGACCGCGCAACCGGTTTGGCGCCATTCTCACGACTGCTGAAATAGAGCCGGATCCTCTATACAGCGGGAAAAAGCTGTGCAATCCCAAAACGTGCGGTATCTGTACAAAAGTATGTCCTTCGCACGCTTTATCCGGATATGGCGAAGAGGGAAAACGCACCGTACATATGGAAGACAGAACGTTTGAGTACTGCTCCGTTGATATGCGGAAGTGTTTTGTCGTAGAGGAAAGACTTCGGAAAAAGTATGGAGCACCGGATGACTATGCGACCTCAGATACACCTTCTTTTGAAGAACTCAAACGAGCCCAGGAAAGAGCATATGCCAGTGATCTGGGGATCCAGCATGTACCCAGCTGGTATTGCGGCAGATGCCTCAGTTACTGCCCGACAGGAGAATGGGGAAAGAAGTTCAGGAAAACAGGATTGAGTAAAGGTTTCCACAATGATCAGTTATACCCGGAATCGGAGAATTGAGGCTTATAGCGGCTAAAGGAAGGGGGATCAGGATGAATCGAGAATATATACTGGCGATTACGGCGCAGTTTTCGGAAGAATCTCCCACCAACTATCTCTCACCGCCCACAAAAACGGAAGAGGAGAGAAAGGCGCTGGAGGAGCGCTTCCACAACAATAATTTCAATAAGCACAATATGCCCCAGGGAGGGGATTATGACGCCCTGAACAAGGATAAAACGGAACAGTATATCGGCATGCGATTCTTCCTGCCGCCCATCATGTCCATCGGGCTTGCGGATGATCCCGGTTTTGACGCACTGAAACAGGAGGGGGTAATAGGCCCGCATTTCAGAAAACCGACAGAATGGATGCCGGAGGCAAAACGGGTCATATCCCTGTTTCTTCCATTTACGGATCGTGTGATCAGATCAAATATGGAGGATCCTGTGCAACCGTCCTGGGAGTGGCTGTTTACACGCGTTGACGGCCAGCAGCATCTGCTGGCTACAGGCGCTCTGGTCCAGAAGGCGCTTATAAACGAAGGATATAAGGCTATTGTGCCACAGGCAGATGACAGATATCTGATGCGAACCGCCCCGGAACAGAAGGAAATACCGATTCCCGTATGGTCATCCAACTGGTCTGAGAGGCATGTGGGCTATGTTACCGGTCTTGGAACCTTTGGGAAGCACACAAACTTCATCAGCAAAAAGGGATGCTGCGGCCGGATTATCAGCATTATTACGGATTGGGATGGAGCACCGGATATAAAGGACTATTCGGGCCTTTACGATTACTGCGCCGACTGTGGCGCCTGTTATCGGGTATGTCCAGGTGACGCGTTACATCCGGAAGGAAAAGAAAAGGCGGCTTGTGCCAGCTTTCTGCGAAAGAATTGTCCGCAATATGCGCCGCGGTATGGCTGCGGGAAATGTCAGTCTGGACTGCCGTGTTCAACACGGGCGTTTCCGCCGGAAAAATGACTGTTCGGGAAATAGTATTCCCGTTTCAATACAATACGGAAAGGGTAACGAGGTATGATTGATCAGAAAACAAACTTTTTGCGCCTCTTGCACGGTGAGTGCCCGGAATGGATACCCAAATACGGGATCATGGGACCTCCCAAAGGAAGCGGTCTTCCGCAGCCGGCAACTATGCTGCTGTGCCCGGAATTCCTGAGTAAACACCGCACACCCGGCGTGGGGGGAATTGACCCCTGGGGCGTTAAATATGTTTATTCCACTGAGATGAATGGCGCAACAATGCCGGATACCAGAAATTTCATTCTGGATGATATCACAAAGTGGCGCGATGTCATCAAAGCTCCGGATCTGTCGGGCTTTGACTGGGAGAGAATCGCAAAAAAGAATATAGAGGACAGCGGTATTGACCGGAACCAGACTTTGTTATCCTTTGACCTTCATTTCGGCTATTTTCAGCATCTGATGTCCTTTATGGGCTTTACGGAGGGATTGTGCGCAATTTATGAAGAGCCTGAAGAGGTCTCGGAACTTCTGAATTATCTGTGCGATTTTTATATCACGATCACAGAGAACCTGATCGATTATTATCAGCCGGATATGCTCTCCCTGAAAGACGATACAGCTTCTCAGCAGGCTCCGTTTATTCCGCCTGAGACATTTACGGAAATTCTGGTGCCCATTTACCAGCGCCACGCGAAGTTTGCCTGGGAGAGAAACATTCCCATCTCTTTCCACAATTGCGGCAAGGCAGAAAAGCTGATGGATATCCTGGTGGACAAGGTGGGCGTGCGGATCTGGGATCCCTGTCAGACGGTGAATGATCTGGTTGGGATTAAGGAGCGTCACGGCAACAATCTGGTAATGGCCGGCGGTTGGGACGCAAAGGGAAAACTGCTGGAGGACGATGTTCCGGAAGAGGAATTATATGAATCGGTGAAGCAGACAATGCTTACCCTTGGCCACGGCGGCGGATACGCATTTATGGGCGGATTCATACCGTCACCGGATCCGCATGCAATCGAGGTCTGCAAACGTAAAAATGCGATTGTTGAGAAAGCGTATAACGATTATAAAGTGCGGGCGCTGGGGTAAAAAAGGAGTAAAACAGCCATAGCAAGAGAGAGTGTGATGATTATGGAATTTTATAGGGAAGCAGAGAAGAATCTTGAAATATCTGCAAAGACACAGGTCCTGGTAGCGGGCGGCGGTATTGCAGGTGTTGCCGCTGCCATTGCCGCGGCACGGAATGGTTCGGAGGTATTGCTGCTGGAGCGTGAATATGGACTTGGAGGACTGGCGACCTTGGGGCTGATCGCAATTTACCTGCCTCTGGATGATGGCCTCGGAGAGCAAGTGATCTACGGAATC
Source organism: uncultured Eubacteriales bacterium (assembly GCA_900321335.1). GTDB lineage: Bacteria > Bacillota > Clostridia > Oscillospirales > Oscillospiraceae > RUG678. The sequence continues at coordinate 3,935 of ONVR01000279.1, forward strand.
GGAGAGGAGCTTCTGAAGCTGAGCATTCTTCACGGCTGTGAGGGCGCATCTCCGGATGCCTGGCTGAAAAAGAGCAGTCTGGAAGAACGGAAAAAATCCAGATATGTTGCCCAGTTCAATCCGGTAATGTTCGCGCTGGAAATGGAATCGATGCTTTGCAGGCTCGGCGTGAAAATCCTCTACGGGTCAGTGGTGACCGCTGTCGTAAAGGAGAACGATCGTATCAAGGGCGTAATCATAGAGAATAAATCCGGCCGCAGTGTTATTTCGTGCGATGTGTGTATTGACTGTACCGGAGACGCGGATATAGCCCATCTGGCAGGAGCAGATACAGCATTGCACGGCAGAGGCAATGGCCTTGCCGACTGGTACTATTACCGGGATGGCAGCAACGTAAAACTGAAAATGTTCGGGCTTGCGGATCTTCCCAATATTGACGAGAAGCCGGAAGAGGGGGCGTCTGATCCCTACGGAAACGTGACGGTCACGAGCCTTGCCAATATGCGCTTTTCGGGTGTGGACGGCCCGGAGCTGTCTGACGCTGTGCAGCAGGCCCACAGAAAGATGTATGAGGATATCCTGGCTGGAAAAGAAAAGAACAAAGACTATGCACCGGTAGCAATGTCCTCGATTCCTCTCGTGCGGATGTCAAGGCGGGTCGTGGGGGAATATACCATGGATGACAGTGAGAACCGCATCCCGTTTGAGGACAGCATCGGCCTGACGGGAGACTGGAGAAAGCCGGGACCATGTTACGAGATCCCCTTTAGGACCTTATATTCAAAGAAGGTGCCAAACCTCATCTGCGCCGGACGGACCATATCTGTTACGGATCCCATGTGGGAGATCACACGGGTGATCCCGCCCTGCGCTGTGACCGGTCAGGCAGCCGGTACGGCTGCGGCGCTGACCAACGATTTTTCAAGACTTGACGTCACGGCCCTTCAGAGCAGATTGGAGAAACAGAAGGTTCGGCTGCATATCTGAAAGAACTTATCTGAATAAACTTAGGAAGGTGGTAACTGAATTATGTGGAAAATGCCAAATCTGACCGATGAGGAAAAGCGAATTCTCCAGGGGGAGGAGGGAGTCGTCCGGCAGAAATGTATGCAGTATCTGGTAGAACTGTGCCAGATTTCAGGCGCTGAACGTCTGGTGGATCTGGACGGTACCTGTGACATGCATACGCCCGGCCTGACGCTGAGCCAGCACATTGCGATCACGTTTGACGAACTGTCCGACTACGCCAATGCCGGAGGAAAGTTTGCCCTTCCCACCTTTGCAAACAAGAGCCCCTTCGGAGAGGAGGCCCCTGTTCATGGCTGGGAGCACTGCAATGTGTGCTCCTATCGGATACCGGAACTTCGACATGACGATCCGGAGTTCCACAAGAAGGCTATGCACGAGGAAGAAATGGCACTTCTGAAGAAAATGGGCATGATCACGACCCATTCCTGCGCAAATTATCTGACAATGTCCTATCTGCCCAGCGTCGGGGCGCACTGCGCTTGGTTTGAGAGCAGCCAGATGCCTTACTGCAACGCAACACTTGGGGCAAGAACCAATATTGACGGTACGCTTGCTACAGCGATTTTGGGAAAAGCACCTTATTATGGGATGCACATTACCGAAAACCGCCTGGGTACCATCCTGGTGAAGACGGATCGCCTGATCCATACGGATATGGAATGGGACGTTCTGGGATTTGCCGTCGGTGAGGCGTGCGATGTGGAAGTACCGGTGGTCACGGGGACAGCCAGACCTACCACTACCCAGTATCAGAAGTTCAACTCTGCCTGCCAGACCGGCGGAGCAGTGAGCATGTACCATCTTCCCGGTTTTACGCCGGAGGCGCCTACTATCGAGCACGCAACGGGAGGGCGCCCGTTCAAGAGAGAAGTTCTTATAGACAACGATGTTCTCAGACGTACCTATGACAGCCTGAATTACCACAAAACAGATAAAGTTGACATGGTGTACCTGGGCTGCCCTCACCTGAACATCGTGGATCTGATGCTTCTGGCCAGAAAGCTGGAAGGCAAAAAGGTAAAAATCCCTCTCTGGATCATGACCGCACCCTGGCTGTATAACCACGCAAAAGAACTTGGTTATCTGGAAATCTTCCAGAAGGCAGGAGCTGTATTGATGTCCGGTGCCTGCCTGGCGGCAATTGGTGCAGTACCAGACGGAGTGGACTGTATCGCTGTTGACACGGCAAAACAGGCACAGTATATAACGGGGTGCTACGCCGGTGAGGATGATTTCCTGCAGGTTTGCTACGGCACGCAGGATGACTGCATTGATGCGGCGCTGACCGGCGTATGGCACGGTGAATGGAGGTAAGACTGATGGCAGATAAAATCAGAATCTATGGCCGTTGTGAATATCCGGGAAAGGTGACTGCGGAGGCTCTCGTGGCACCCAAATACCTCCAGGGGTTCACAAATGTTTCACCGGCAAATGGTTATACCACAGAGCGGAATCATCCCCTCTACAAAATCCCCTACACGGATAAAGTCCTGTGCTTTTATTCTCCAAGAGGTTCAGGAGGCTTTCTGGCGTATGGGTTTGGAAAGAAGCCGGCTGCCTTTGTCCATACAAAAAGCAGCCCGCTTTGTGTGGGGTGTATGGTACAGGCCCATGTGCCCGCCATGACAGATTTTGAAGAGGACCCTTTGAAATATATTGAAACTGGTGATATAGTATTTGTGAACGCCGACGACGGCTATATTGAGATCGAGAAAAAAGCCAAATAAACCAGAGATATCCTTACGGACATCGTAAATCAGCAGGGCAGAGTGCACAGGATTTTATAGTGTCGTTGCATTCTGCCCGCTGTTTTTATGGAGGTGGTGGAAAACGTACAGTATCACTTTTCAGCAGATCTCCGCTTTCCTGGAGGTTGCTGAGCTGCTCAATATCACGGTGGCGGCAGAGAATAACTATGTGTCCCAGGCCGCACTGAGCAAGATGATTCAGCGACTGGAAGAGGGCATCGGGATCAGATTGTTTAACCGCAATTCCAGAGGAATTTCGCTTACTCCGGAAGGACGGCTTTTCTATGACCGCATCGTGGTCCCCTTTGACAGCCTGTGTGAGGCCATTGAAGAAGTGAGGGATCTCAAAGAGGGAAACCGCAGTGTACTGAAGATCGGGATGCCATCTACTGTGAACATCAATGAAGAATATTCCAATCTTTCAGATATTATAGCGGAATACAACCGGCAGCACCCTGAGGTTTATGTGGATGTCAACATTTTTGAGGCAGGAAACCTGTATCGACTGGTTAACCTGGGCAATGTGGACGTGGTGTTCCTGCAGGACTTTATGATCCATGGATCCAACAAGCTTACTGCAGTGCCGATCGCAGAACTCAGTACATGCATTGCCGTAGGCAAGCACAACGCCGCCATTATTGGGGATAGTCTCAACAAGCAATTGCTGGAACAGCAGACACTGTATTCTCTTCCCATGGGAGTTAACAAGTCCGATATGGATCAGTATATGAGCAGGGTCAGGGCGCGTTTGAATAAGACAAAAGAGGTCCCGAACTTTGAAACGCTGATGTACAGCGTGGAACATAATGATGGTTATGCCTACGTCGGGAAGATCAGAACGTCCGGCTTCCATAATCTGCGGCTTTTCCCGGTAAACAACGGAGAGCCTACCCACCACCTTTGCATGGTCTGGAAGTCAGATAATGACTCCGAGACAGTAAAACGGTTTACCAGATATATCTGTAAACAGCATAATGTCAGCCTTTGACCTGTACAAATGACTTGCTACGAAAAGTGAAGGGTATATGAAATGCGTAAGACAAAAATAGTGTGCACCATCGGACCGGCTTGTGACAGCATTGAAAAATTAGAAAAGATGATGCTTGCCGGTATGAATGTGGCGAGACTGAATTTCTCACATGGGACTTACGATGAGCACAGGGAAAGAATCCGTAAGATTTGCAGCCTCCGGAAGAAGCTGGATCTTCCCGTTTCCATCATGTTGGATACCAAAGGGCCGGAATACAGAATTGGGATGATCAAAGGCGGCAAGACGTTTTTGAAAGATGGCGATCCCTTTGTTTTTACGACGGATGAAGTTGAAGGAAGTGCCGCACGGGTTTCCGTGAGTTATAAAGGTTTGGCAAAGGAACTGTGCCCCGGTGATACAATCCTTGTCAACAACGGACTATTAGCTTTCCGGGTACAAAGCATTTGCGGAAGCGAGATTCAGTGTATCGTCACGTCCGGAGGAGAGATTTCCAGCCGGAAAAGCATGAGCTTTCCAGAGAAAATTCTCAAGCAAAAGTATCTCAGCGAAAAAGATAAGGAAGACCTGCTTTTTGGAATTGAGAACGGCGTAGACTTCATTGCCTGTTCCTTTGTGTCCAGAAGACAGGATCTCCTTGACGTAAAGCATTTTCTGGAAAAACACAAAGGCCAGAACATCTCGCTGATTGCCAAAATCGAGAATCAGCCTGGGGTAGATAACATCGAGGAGATTTGCCGGGAATGTGAAGGAATCATGATCGGCAGAGGAGATATGGGTGTGGAGATCCCTTATGAGGAACTCCCTGCAATTCAAAAAGCGCTGATCACAAAGTGCCGGATGCTCGGAAAAAGGGTGATTACAGCAACGGAAATGCTGGAATCCATGATCAACAATCCGAGACCTACGAGAGCGGAGATTTCGGATGTTGCCAACGCCGTTTATGACGGCACTTCTGCCGTGATGCTCTCGGGAGAAACGGCGATGGGGAAATACCCGGCTCTCACCGTGGAGGTCATGTCCAGAATTTGTATGGAAACGGAAAAGAATATTGATTATAAAAAGCTATTTTACAGCACGGATTTTGAGATTCGAAACAGTATGGATGCGATTTCCCACTCCGCGTGTGCCCTTTCCATGGATTTGAATGCTCGGGCTATCGCAGTGTGTTCCATCTCCGGGATGACGGCACGAATGGTTTCCCGTTTTCGCCCGACGGTTGATATCATCGGCATTTGCACGACAGAATCTGCGCGAAGAAAGCTTTCCTTATCCTGGGGCGTGACGCCGATCGTTTCCGAGAATGTCCCATCTATGGAGGTCCTGTTTTATAACGCAAAGAAGATCGTCAAGAAAGCTATGGGACTAAAAAAGGGAGACAAGATCATTATTACCGGTGGGTCTTCCGCGGGTCAGCCAGGGAACACCAATACCATACGGATTGAGGAGATTTAACAGTCAAATTCGGCAAACATATCCTTCTCATGATTAGGCGCTTCTCTTTTACCTTGATGAAATGGCACCCGGCGCAAAGTATCTTTGCTCCGGGTGCCTCTTGTTATGGATAGCGGGATTACCTGTTGCCCCTGCAGATGAACAGCAGTGCTGTAATCATCAAAGCTGGCGTCGGCACTTGGCAATGCGCTAAGTTTCCAATTATGATGAAAATATGCAGTAAAACACAGACCGGGCAAGATCTCCTTGCCCGGTCAATATATATTCTATCACACTATCCCCCCCCTTTTACGACCAGATCGCCTGAGTCCACCCGGAAGATCCTTTTGCACTGCGTACAAGATGGTCTCGTACCCGGCTTCTCCGGGCTGGCCGGTCCCGCCGGGGAGAGCAGGGAGAG
>ONVR01000200.1 GCA_900321335.1 uncultured Eubacteriales bacterium
AGTCCTCTTTTTTGGTGACCCGGACGAGAATCGAACTCGTGTTACCGCCGTGAAAGGGCGGTGTCTTAACCGCTTGACCACCGGGCCGTTTATAAAGCAGGGGACGCGATTGCGCCCCCCAAAGTGGTAGCGGCACCTGGATTTGAACCGGGGACACTACGGGTATGAACCGTATGCTCTAGCCAACTGAGCTATGCCGCCATGTATACCACCGAATCTCATCGGCGATGTATAGTATACAAAAAGAAAAAGGGTTTGTCAACACCTTTTTTGCGTTGTATTTCTCTTTTTTTAGGTGTATACTATAGCGTAATCGTGCGTCTATTTTTTTCGACAAGTATATGGAGGAAATTATGAATATCATCGTTCTTTACGGAGGTCTGTCGCCGGAACGCGACGTGTCCAGAAGCAGCGGCACCATGGCCTATAACGCCTTAAAGCGTCTGGGACACAACGCGGTGATGATGGATCTGTTTTTCGGCTATACCCATCCTTATGAAAAGCCGGAGGACGTGTTCAGCCAGAACGCCCAGGAGGCGGCGGCCGCCATCGGCGAGAGCGCCCCGGATCTGAAGGCGCTGATCGCCAGCCGGGGAAACGGCAGAGCCAGCCGCATCGGAGACAACGTGGTGGAGATCTGCCGGGCGGCGGATCTGGTGTTCCTGGCCCTTCACGGCGCCGACGGGGAGGACGGGAAAATACAGGCTCTGTTCGATCTGGAGGGTATCCGCTATACGGGCTCCGGCAGTCTGGCCAGCGCCATGGCTATGAACAAAGGCGTCGCCAAAGAGCTCTTTGCTCACAACGGCATCCGCACTCCGGCGGGGATCGTGGTGAAAAAGGGCTGCGAGCCCTACGATAACGTGGGCTTTCCCTGCGTGGTCAAGCCCCGCAGCGGCGGCAGCAGCGTAGGCACCAGCGTGGTCTTTGAGCAGAAAGATTATCTGCCCGCCCTTGAACTGGCCTTTGAAAGCGAGGAGCACGCCATCGTGGAGCAGTACATCAAGGGCCGTGAAACGGACGTGGGTGTGCTGGACGGCAAAGCCCTGCCGCCCATTGAGATCTGCCCCAAGAGCGGTTTTTACGACTATAAGAACAAGTACCAGGCCAACATGACCGACGAGTACTGCCCGGCGGATTTTCCGCCGGAGATCACACAGCGCCTCCAGCAGGCGGCGGTGAACGCGTACAACGCCCTGATGCTGGAGGTATACGGCAGAATGGATTTCATTGTGGATGAACAGGGCCTGGTCTGGTGCCTGGAGGCCAATACACTGCCCGGACTGACGCCCATGAGCCTGATGCCCCAGGAGGCAGCTGCCGCAGGCATGGACTATGACGCCTTCATCGCAGCCATTGTGGAAAAGTCCATGGAAAAATACGATCAAAACTGATTTGCAGGGGTGAGAACCATGACCATGATGCCTGTTACGCTGGAACAAATCGCCCGGGTCACAGGGGGCACGTTTGTAGGAGACGAGGGCGAAAAGCACACCCGGATCACCGGCGTGGAAAAGGACAACCGCCAGATCGAGAAGGGAAACCTGTTCGTCTGTATTCAGGGAGAGCGGGTGGACGGACACAGCTTCGCCCAGGCGGCCTTTGCCGCTGGGGCGGCCTGCTGTCTGGCGGAAAAGCCTGTGGAGGGCGGCCCCTACGTGCTGGTGGACTCCACGTTGGAGGCCATCAAGGCCCTTGCCGCCTACTACCGGAGTCTGTTTTCCATTCCCGTGGTGGGGATCATCGGCAGCGTGGGCAAGACCACGGCCAAGGAGATGACCGCCGCCGTGCTGGGGGAGAAGTTCCGGGTTTTGAAGACGGAGGGCAATCTGAACAATGAGCTGGGCGTGCCCCTGATGCTGCTCAAGCTCCGGCAGGAGCACACGGCGGCTGTCATTGAAATGGGCATCAGCGATTTCGGGGAGATGTCCCGCCTGGGGGCCATGGTGCGGCCCACCGCTGTGGTCATGACCACCATCGGCTACTGTCATCTGGAGAATCTGGGAGATTTGGACGGGGTGCTCCGGGCAAAGAGCGAGGTCTTCGCCTTTATGGACGGCGGCACCGCCGTGGTAAACGGCGACGATGAGAAGCTCGCCGCCATGGATCCGGGACGGGAGAAGATCACCTTCGGCATCGGTCCGGACAACGATTACCGGGCCGAGAACGTAACGGCCCAGGGGACGGCGTGTGTGGAGCTGGACGTGGCGTACCCCAAGGGACGTTTTCACGTTTCCGTTCCCGCCTTCGGCAGTCATATCCCTCTTGCCGTGCTGCCTGCTGCGGCCATCGGCCACAGGCTGGGTATGACGGACGAGGAGATCCGCCGGGGGATCCTGAACTATGCCGTAGTGGGCGGCAGAGCCCACGTGATCGATACCGGCTATATCCGCATTCTTGACGACTGCTACAACGCCAACCCCAACTCCGTCACCGCGGCGCTTCTGAGCCTGTCGGCTCTTTCCGGCAGAAAGGTCGCCATACTGGGGGATATGAAAGAGCTGGGCCGGGACAGCGAGAGCTTTCACCGGGAGATCGGCGTGCTGGCGGGGAAATGCGGCGTTGACGCCCTGATCTGCTGCGGAGACGAGGCCAACAGCTATTACAAGGGCCTCATTGCCAGCGGCAGCGAGATCCTGGCCTGGCACTTTCCCATGAAGGACGCCCTGCTGTCTGTGCTGCCCCGGCTGATCCGAAAGGGGGACAACGTGCTGGTCAAGGCGTCCCACAGCATGCACTTTGAAGAGATCACCCGGGAGCTTGAGAAGCTGAAATGATCCTCACGTATACCGCCGGGCAGGGGGACGCGGGCCGCAAGGTCTACCACATCCTGCGAAAGGATCTGGATCTCTCCGCCGCCATGGTCCGGCGGCTGAAGCAGACGGACGCCATCTGTCTGGACGGCCAGAGCGTCTTTACGGACCGGACCGTTCAGCCGGGCCAGCGCCTGACGGTGGCGGTCACCTTGGCGGAGCCGCCCTGCGATGTGATACCCCAGGAAGGGCATGTGGAGATCCTCTATGAGGATGGAGGGCTGCTTGCCCTCAATAAACCCGCGGGCCTGATCGTGCATCCATCCCACTCCAGATATACGGACACCTTAGCCAACTATGCCGCGGGCTATCTGCTCCGGACCACCGGAAGCGGCGCCTGCCACGCAGTGGGACGGCTGGATCGGGATACCGGCGGCGTGGTGCTCTTTGCAAAAAACAGCTATATGAAATACCGGGCCGCCAAGGCCATGGCGGCGGGGGAGAAGCGATACCTTGCCCTGGCGGCCGGCGGACCGGAGGCCGACAGAGGCGTTATGGATTTTCCCATCCGCCGGGAGCGGGAAGGGGATATGCGCCGGATCGTGGCCCCGGACGGACAACGGGCCGTGACCCGGTACGCTGTTCTCGCCCGGCACAGGCTTTCCGGACAGGCGGTGACGCTGCTGGAGCTGACGCTGGAGACGGGCAGGACCCATCAGATCCGGGTACACTGCGCCCATATGGGGATGCCCCTTCTGGGGGATACGCTGTATCAGACGGAGCAGTCCCGGGCTCTGTCCGAGACCCTGGGGGTCCACGGGCAGGCGCTGCACGCCGGATCCCTTTCAATCACGGAACCGCTGAGCGGGACTGCGCTGACGATCACGGCGCCGATCCGGCGGGCGGATTTCCGCGCCGTGCTGGCGTCTATGGGTGTTGCCCTGTGATCGGATCGGGCAGTTTGAAGTTTCGTTTGGAAAGGACGGTTCCATGATTACCATACCCTACTGGCAGCTTGTGGCAGGGATCACGGTACTTTGGGTGCTGCTTCGGCTCTGTTTTGCCTGGAAACACCGAAAGGTCAATTGGCGGTATGAGGGAAAGCTCCTCACGGTCTGGCTGTGTATCGTGGTCATCGCCCGGTTCGTGTATTTTCCGCTGCATCCGGAAAACGGCCGGCTCGGATCCCTGGTGCTCTCTGCGAAAGACGACAGTCCCGTGATGTTCAACCTTGTTCCCCTGGTCCATCTGTTTGACCAATACGACGAAAGGCTGATCAATCTGTTCGGCAATATCGCGATGTTTATCCCCATGGGTTTCATATGGCCGTTTTGCTTTCGAAAGCTCAAAGGGGTGGGAAGCGTTGTTCTGGCGGGAGCCGGCTTTTCCCTGCTCATTGAGCTGTCGCAGCTCCTGGCGCCGGATCGGAATACGGACATCGATGATCTGATCACCAACACCGTGGGGACGCTGATCGGAGCGGTGCTGTATTTTGCCCTTTCAAGGTGCTTTGGAAAGAAAAAGAAAGAGAAAGCCGGATCCTGATGCCGGCATGAAAAAGAGGTGCGGCTGGCTTGCCGCACCTCTTGCTTATTTTTACAGGTTGTCCAGAAAATCCAGGATCTCCCGGAGCCGGTCACCCTCTCCGAATTTCGGGTCGCCGTGGGTACAGTCCTCGTTGATGCACAGCCGGATGCGGTCCGGTCCGGCAACGGCTTCGATGCGCGCTGCCAGCTCCGTGGACTGCTGGAAGGGCACCATGGGGTCATAGCGCCCGTGCTGGATGAGAGTGGGCGGTATCGCCCGGTGAACCGCTTCCAGCGGGCAGGCAAAGCGCACCAGATTGGGGATCTTCCGGCAGGCAACCCCCATGACCTTGTCCTCCGAGGAGGGGGCGGGATCCTCCGGGTCATCAAACCGGGCACAGCCGGACTGAGCAAACTGCCGGTCAAAGGAGAGGAAATCCGTGACGCCGAACTGGTCGATGGCGCCAATGATACGGTATGCGTCCGTGATCGGGCCGCCCTCATAGACCGGTATGCCCACGGTATAGGCGGCCATGAGCGCCAACTGTGCCCCGGCGGAGGCGCCGGCCATTACGAGACGCATGGGGTCCAGACCGTAGGATTTGCCGGTTTCCCCGAGAAACCGCAGGGCCCGTTTGATATCATACAGATTGTCCGGAAAGATGGCGTGGGGAATGGGGCGGAACTCCAGACTGACGACGGCCCAGCCGTGGGGCAGACAGCGCAGAAAGGGCATGACCTGGGTGTCGTCCTTGCTGCCGCCCTCCCAGCCGCCGCCGTGGATAAAGACGATGGTAGGGAAGGGGCCGGCACCCGACTCCGGCAGGTACAGATCCATGGCCTGCCAGGGGCTATCCCCATAGGCCAGGTCCAGACGGCTTCCCGGATAGACGGAGCGGTCCAGCTTCCCGGCCCGGAGGACCTTCAGAAACGCCTCCCGCTGTGCCGGTGTGAGCAGATTGCTTTTGGACATATCAATCACCTCGTAAAGCAGATTTTTCCCCATTGTATCACAAGTTCGGTCGGATGAAAACCGAAAAGAAAACCCCGGAAGACCGGCGTGATAACGGGGAATGCCGACCCCGACATTGACAAAACGCCGACAATCCGCTATAATCGCCCATGGATGCATACCTGTAAGGTTTGCATATCGTGTTTATCGTTCATCAAAAATATTTTTAAGGAGAAAGAAAATGAAAAAGATTATCGCACTTGTGCTTGCACTTGTCATGGTGCTTGCCCTGGCGGCCTGCGGAACCAAGTCGCAGCCTACCGGGTCCGTAACCCCCGCTGACGGGGAAAAGACCGACGTGAGCGGAACCGTTGATAACAAAGACGACACGGCCAAGACGGAAGACACCGCCAAGACGGAAGAGCCTGCCCAGACCGAGACGACGGAGACAGAGCCTGCCACCCAGGAGCCCACAGCGCCGGAGGAGTCCGTTACGGCACCGGAGACGGTGGAGACCTCCGACGATGAGGAATTTGCCATCGGCGGTATCGTGGGCGGCAAGTATGAGAATGCTTTTTTTGGAATCGGCGTTGAGCTCGACGAAAACTGGACCTTCTACACCAAAGAGCAGCTGGCGGAGCTGGACGGCGTCACCGCGGCGGCCATGACGGATGAAAACGTCGCCAAGTCTCTGGAGAGCGGCAAAACGGCCTTTGATATGTACGCCTACGCCGAGGACGGCCTGATCAGCATGAACGTGGTGATGGAGAATCTGGGCGTGCTGTACGGAAAGATTCTCGACGAGAGCGCCTATGCCGACGCGGCTATGCCTCAGCTTGCTCCCGCACTGGAGGAGCAGGG
>ONVR01000199.1 GCA_900321335.1 uncultured Eubacteriales bacterium
CGGATCGGCGTTCACGCCACTGACGTATTCGGCGCCGCTATCGACAAAAAGATCCGCGGCCTGTATATCTACGGCGAGGACCCCGTGGTCACGGACGCGGACACGACCCATATCATCAAAGCCCTCAAGAGCCTGGACTTCTTCGTGCTCCAGGAGCTGTTCATGACCGAGACGGCCCAGTACGCCGACGTAATCCTGCCCGGTATGAGCTATGCCGAAAAGGAAGGCACCTTCTCCAACACGGAGCGCCGGGTGCAGCGCGTACGGAAAGCGGTGGATCTGACGAAGGATCCCTCCTTCGATATCCGTCTGGATACGGACATCATCATCGATCTGATGAACCGTATGGGCTACAAGCAGCCCTACCTGACCAGCGCGGAGATCATGGATGAAATCGCCTCCGTTACGCCCAGCTTTGCCGGTATGAGCCACGAGCGGCTGGATAACACGCCCGGCTATCTCCAGTGGCCCTGTCTGAGCAAGGACCACCCTGGCACGCCCATTCTCCACGTAGGCAAGTTCTCCCGGGGTCTGGGTCTGCTCTACCCCACGGTCTACACGCCGTCTGCGGAGCTGCCTGACGCGGAGTATCCCCTGTATCTTATGACGGGTCGTATTCTGTATCATTACACGACCCGCGCCATGACCGGGCGCACCCCCGGCCTGATGGAGATCGAGGGAAAGTCCTATATCGAGATGAACGAAAACGACGCCGCCAGACTGGGAATCCAGAACGGCGAGCTGGTCCGCGCCAGCTCCAGACGCGGCTCTATTCTGACAACGGCCAGAGTCGGCACCAAGGTCTCCGAGGGCGAGACGTGGATGCCCTTCCACTTCCCCGACGGCAACGCAAACTGGCTGACCAACCCTGCTCTCGATAAATTCTGCCGGATCCCGGAGTACAAAGTATGCGCCATCAAGGTCGAGAAGATCAACTGAACATCAGCGAACAGTTCGAGCAGCCGGAACTCGTCACTTCCCAGAACGTAAAACACGTCTACCGGAGCGGCGAGATCGCCGCTACTGCCGAGCCAATTCTGACAGAGCACCAGATCGACGTATACGTCAATGAACGGTTGACCATGAAGCTGGTCTGTATCCCCCAGCTTCTGGCTGAGCTGGTTCTGGGACGGCTCCTGACGGAAGGCATTATCCGCAGCGCGGCAGAAGTAGAGCTTCTCTATATCTGCCGCCACGGAACCCGGGCAAAGGTCCTGCTGAACCGAGACGTGGAAGATACCGGGACGCCTTTTACAGAGACAACGCCCAGCTGCTGTACAGGGAATCACCTGCTCAACGATCTTTTCGTCCGGTCGGAAGCGCCGGAGGCGATCGTTCCCATCGACTGGAAGCCGGAATGGATCTTTCAACTTGCAGACCGGTTCAGACAGGGGATGCCTCTGCACGACCAGACCTGGTCAACCCACAGCTGCTTTCTGGCCCGGGATGGTGAGATCCTCTTCACCTGTGAGGATATCGGCAGACACAACGCCCTGGATAAGGCCATCGGCTACGCCCTGCGCCATGATGTGGATCTGCACCGGTGTATCCTCTACTCCAGTGGACGGGTCCCCACGGATATGGTCATGAAGGTCATTCGGGCAGGGGTTCCCGTCTTTGCCAGCAAGTCCTCTCCCACGAGAGAGGCTGTTGCGCTGGCCAGGCAATTCGGTCTGACGCTGATTTGCGCCGCAAAAAGCGATCGACTGACGGTATGCACTGAATAAAATCAGAAAAGGGAGACAGACGGTTGCGCCTGTCTCCCTTTTTATCAGATTGCATCTTGTCGGGAAACGCCGGATTTGCTATAATATTTTTATAAAACCATGCGGAGGAATGACTCTATGGAATTCGGGTTTATACACGATAAGCTGGATATCAAGATCCTGATCCTGTTTATTCTCCGGCGCCTGCCTGTAGGGATCGACCGGGACCGACTGGCGCAGCTGACCTTATGCGACGGCGGCATCACCTATTTTGATTTTGCCGAGTGCCTGGGCGAGCTGATCGAGACACAGCACGTGTCCACCAACGGCGTGCTCTACGAGTTGACCGAGAAGGGCCGGCGCAACGGCGAGTACGCGGAAAAGAGTCTCCCCTACTCTGTGCGGCTTAAAGCGGAGCGGGCGGCCAGCACTATGGCGGCAGAGCTTCAGAGAAGCGAAATGATCCATGCCAGCCATACCCTGCGGCGCAACGGCGGCTATCACGTACACCTCCGGCTGGAGGATGACGCCGGTACCCTGCTGGATCTGACTCTTTACGTCCCCACAGAGGAGCAAGCCCTTGCCATTGAGAAAAACTTCCGGGAAAACGCGGAAATGTCCTACGGGGAGATCACGGAAAAACTCTTGTAAACGAAACAGGCCCTGCGCACATGCGGCGCAGGGTCTGTTTTTATACCTTTCGACTCCAGGCGCTGCGGGTAAGCAGGGCCAAGATCGGGAAGATCTCCAGTCGTCCGCAGAGCATATCGAAGGACAGCACCAACTTGGACAGGACACTCAGCGCCGCGTAATTGGACGTTACGCCGAATGCGTCAAAACCGGGGCCAATATTATTGAAGCAGGCCAGGACGGCAGAGAGATTGGACTCCACGGAAAACCCGTCGACGGAGATGATCAGAACGCTTGCCACGGAGATGATCATATAGGCAACAAGGTAAGCATTGGTATTTTTCAGCACTGTCTCCGGTATGACCTGACCGTTGACCCGTACCATCTCCACCCGGTTTGGATGGAGCAGCTGCCGGACGTTGCGCAGCAGGGATTTGAAATACAGCAAAAGCCGGGCACACTTGATGCCGCCGCCGGTACTGCCGGCACAGGCGCCCGTTATCATAAGGCACAGAAGGATCGCCTTGGAAAAGGGAGGCCAAAGATTGGAGTCTGTGGTGGAAAAACCGGTTGTGGTCATTATGGTCGACACCTGGAACGCCGCGTGCCGCAGGACCTCTCCAAAGGTGGCAAAATAGCCGCGGATGTTCAGGGCAATGGCGGCGGTGGCCAGGACAAAAATGGCCAGATACAGCCGCAGCTCCTCGTTGCGCAGGACGGCCCGGAATTTGCGGATAATCAGCATATAGTAGATGCTGAAATTGGCACCGAAAAGAAGCGGGAAAATAATAGTCACAATCTGGGCCGCAGGCGTATAACTTGCCAGGCTGTCCGCCCGGACGCCAAATCCGCCCGTTCCGGCGGAGGCAAACATGATGCACAGAGCGTCAAAGGCCGGCATACGGGCAAATCGCAGACAGACGTAGTTGGCAACGCTCAGAAAAAAATACATGCCATAGAGAAGCCGGGCAGTTTTCCGCATCCGGGGGGCCAGTTTATCCACACTGGGTCCGGGGCTCTCCGCCCGGAGAATATGCATGGTATAGCCGCTGGTCTTATCGGCCATGGGAATAACAGCCAGCAGAAACACCAGCATACCCATACCGCCCAGCCAGTGGGTAAATCCTCGCCAATACAGCATGCCGCGGGAGATTACTTCGACGTTGGGGAGAATGGACGCTCCCGTAGTGGTAAATCCGGAAACCGTTTCGAAAAAAGCGTCAACAAAATTGGGGATCTCGCCGGAAATGACAAAAGGAAGACACCCAAAAACACTCATCAGGGTCCAGCCAAGCCCCACGCAGGCAAAGCCCTCACTGGCGTAAAAGGCGGAAGAGCCGCCTTTGCAGAGCAGATAGGTCAGCCCCGCCAGCAGGAGCATCCCCGCGATCACCACAATAAAGGCAAAGGCGGAGCGGGTCTCCCCGTCGGCAAAATTCAAAGCCATTGCGGGCAGCATAAACACCGCCTCGATGGCAATGATGAACGAGAGCATCCGCCCAATGATCTTAACATTCATAAGATACTACCGCCCTCACTCAAAAATATCGTTGAGCTGCCCGATCACACGGCTGCCGTCGGTCACAACGATAACCGTGTCCCCTTCCGAAATGACCGAGTCGCCGTCGGGGATCTCGACCGTGGGGCCATGGGCAATGCAGGCGACAAGGACGTGGTCCTTCAGGCGAATATCCTTCAACGGAACACCAAGATTCCTGGTTGCGGCCGTAACTGCGAACTCAGACGCCTCCGCCATGCTGTCGGCAATGCTGTGTACGGTGACCGCCGCACCGCTCTGATTCTGCATGGCCCGGACATAGCGGACGATCTCGTTGCTGGCCAGCTCCTTGGGGTGGATGACGCTTCCCAAGGGTAGCACGTCCAAAACGCCGGTGGACTCGATCCGGTCGATTTTCGTCACGATATTGTTCACGCTTCCGCTGCAGTACATGGCAAGCATGGCGTTGAGTTCATCAAGCCCTGTCAGGCTCACCACACTGTCAAACAGCTCCATCCCCTCACTGGAGAGCATGGATTGGGTGCTGGCGTCCCCCTCCACCACCGTCACGCCGGGCAGCAGGGAAGCAAGAGAAACGCATTTATCATGGTTTTGCTCGATGATCTTCACCCGAATACCGGCGGAAACCAGATTCCGCGCAAGATAATAGCTGATCCGCCCGCCGCCGATGATCAGGCAGCTGCGCACTTTTTTGGTGACGACGCCCAGGTTTTTCAAAAGTGTCTGCAAGACATTGGACGGGGCGGTCAGGAATACGCGATCCCCCTCCATCAGACTGTCCATGCCGCTGGGGATGATACATTTTCCAGCCCTGACAATGGCGCAGATCAACACCTTGCACCCGATGACGCCGGAGAGCTTCATGATTTTCACGCCGTTCATGGGACTCTTGGCGGAGACCTTCAGCTCCACGATCTCCACCCGGCCGCCGACAAAGGTATCACGCTTCAAAAAGCCGGGATATTTCAGAAGTCTGGAAATCTCCTGGGCGGCACTCCGCTCCGGATTGACCACCATGCTCAGCCCCATCAGATCACACATAAGATAGGCCTGGTTGGTATACTCCGGATCCCGCACACGGGCAATGGAGTGCAGATTGGGATTGATGCTGTGGGCTGTCATACAGCACAGCAGATTGATCTCATCCTTATCGGACACTGCGATCAGCAGATCCGCCTGCTCAATATTCGCGGCCTGCAGCGTGTCCATGGTGGCACAGTTGCCGCAGACGACCATGATATCAAAATTGTTTTGAACGGTATCCAGAACCTTGGGATTGATGTCAATAACGGTTAGATCATGTCCCTCCGCAGCAAGCTGCTTGGTAAGGGAAAATCCGATTTTTCCGTCGCCGGCAATAATGATCTTCATGCCAACCCCCTATTTTGCTGATCCCATGACGATGAGATTGCGGGACCGATATACAGTTTATTATTATAATTGAAGCACGACAAGAATGCAAATCTTTTCCGCAAAAAACCGCCTGCGGAGTCCCGCAGGCGGCAAAGTCGGCCTTTTTCAGTTGAGGATCTGCACGGAGAGTGCCTCATACCCCGCATGGGTCACGATTTTACGCAGCTCCTCCTCCGCCAAGGGCTCTTTGGAACGGACAAATGCGACCTCATCTTTCAGATTCACCTGGGCCCAGAGCGCAGGCTCGCTGTTAAAGGCGTTTTCCACCCTGGTTCTGCAGTTGCCGCAGGTCATGCCCCCGACCTTCACGGTTGCGCTGTGGCCGTAGTGTGACGGGTTCCGGTCGCCGGGCTTGATGCGTTTTTCCTCTCCCCCGGTGCCGCAGCAGCCGTTTTTCAGCTTTTTGGTATAGCTGCGTACGGCCAGCACACCGATAAATACAAGGATCAATATAATTATAATTGTGGGAATCAATTGTGTCCCCTCCCAGCGAAAATTATTTGGTCGCATGAGTTATAATTCACTAACTTGATCATAGCCGTTTTTGCACCATTTGTCAAGAGAATGACAAACACCGGCGTACCCACCGCATAAAAATGACTTTGGGAAGTCTGCGTTTATCGGTTAAGGATCATGCGCAGTTCTGTTGTTTCCGTGCCCATGGCCAAAACCAATAAATCCGATCACATGATCTCGTCCTCTGTTTCCAACCTCTTTATAACCATGAATGTTCCTTTCTATTATAAATCCAGATTCAGAAAACTCGGAAAAAGATCAGCAGCAGCGGTCAATTCGTATTCAAGATGGAAAGGAGGCGCTCTCTTACAAAGCGCCTCCTTCACTCTCCCCTTTTCTTACGCAATCCCGAAATAATTGTTCCGGTACTTTTTGGGGCTTGTGCCCGTCTCTTTTTTGAACACCTTGGTAAAGTAGCTCTGATCTTTGAAGCCGCACTGCATGGCGATGGCAGAGATGCTGATGCTGTTTTCCGTCAGCAGCCGCTTGCTCTTTTCGATGCGCACCTTTGTGATATACTCCGTCAGGCTGATGCCCGTCTCCTCCTTGAACATACTGCTCAAATAGGATTTGCTCAGATAGACCTCACGGGCCAGCGCATCCAGAGAGAGCTTTTCGTTGCAGTTGCGCTTGATATAGTTTGTAACCTTGAATACCACGTCAGAGTGCTTGACCTGGGCCAGATCAAAGGCCTGGATAATGAATCTGCGGACGATATCCGACATCCACACCGCCAGCTGATCAATGTCATTGCCGCGCTCAATCTGACGGATATAGCCTTCCGACAGGCGAAACACCTCACTGGTATCGGCGCCGGCCTCAATGGTCGCGCGGGACAGAACCACCAAAAGCTCCAGCATCCGGGCTTTCACGGAGTTGATATCATAATTGCTGTATACGTAGATATGCGCCAGCATCTCGTTGAGCATTTCCAGCGCCGTATTTTTCTCCCCCCGGAGAAAGGCTGCGCGAAGGCCCTTTTCAAACTCCAGCAGAGAATCCGCATTCTGGGCAGAGGTATCCTCATAGTAGTCTTTTGCGATATAGATCTCCTTGAGGATCTTCTCCTGATCGAATATCAGATTGCGGTACTTCTGCTCCTCGACCCCGGAGATCTCTGAACAGACGCAGGTCAAGATTTCGGAAATATGATAGACCTCCTGGGTGGAGTACGTTTTGATGTTCTTGATATCCTCCGCCATTTCCTGGTCCGGCAGATCAAAAAGCACGTCCTGATGATCCCCCATGACCAGAGGACCGATCACGATGCCGCCGGTCAGAGAACTGAACTCGTCGATGAGGGACGCGGCGATAAAGACCAGACCCATGGGACAGTAATAGATGTACTTCCCATTCCAGCGGTGGGCCTCATTACAGCCATAGAGCCGGGTGGTAAGCTCATCTTTCAGATCCGGATCCTTATGGTACTTACATTTCGTACAGAAATCGTCGCCGTTTTCATCCCGCAGGTAGCAGGGAGGTTCATTTGCAGGCAGATCGATGATGCTGCAGGGAACCTTCAGCAGCTCGGAAAAGTGGCGCTGATATTTTTCACATTTATCACGCAGCTGTGGGGTCATAGCGGAAATCCTTTCAGAAATCAGTTGAGCATAGCTCCCCTAAATTATAATCTGAGAAGTACAAAAGTTCAATATAATTTTGGTAATTTTTTTGTTCTCGTTTCCCTCAATACAAGCAAAATAATCTTTAAATTGTTATAAATTCCAATCAGATTCCATGAACTTTTGGCAAAAAGCCATTTTATGGTGAAAAAAAAAGTACAAAACCATTTACAGTTTTGGTAGTTTTCCAGATGCACACACGCAAAAAGAAACGGCGCGTAAAGCGCCGTTTCCATTATCGTATGTTTTATGCCTTGCCGTCAGAGCCCAGGACATTTACGATCTTGTTTTTAACGATTTCCTTCACGTATGCCCGTCCTTCCTTCAGATAAGCGCGGGGATCAAAGACTTCGGGCGCCGCGGTCAGCGCCTGTCTGACGCCTGCGGTCATACCCAGCCGGAGATCAGAGTCGATGTTGATCTTACAGACCGCCATTCTGGCCGCCTGCCGGAGCATATCCTCGGGAATGCCGATGGCGTCGGGCATCTGTCCGCCATGGCTGTTGATAATATCCACATATTTTGGCAGAACGCTGGATGCGCCGTGCAAAACAATGGGGAATCCCGGAAGCCGTTTGCCTACCTCTTCAAGAATATCAAAACGGAGCTGGGGCTTCTGACCCGGTTTGAATTTATAGGCGCCGTGGCTGGTCCCGATTGCTATGGCAAGGGAGTCCACCCCTGTACGCGCCACAAACTCCTCCACCTCGTCCGGACGGGTATAAGAGGAATCCTCGTCAGACACATTCACATCGTCCTCAATCCCGGCAAGGCGTCCCAGTTCCCCCTCCACTACGACGCCGTGGTCATGGGCGTAGTCGACGACCTCACGGGTGATGCGCACATTGTCCTCAAAGCTGTGCTTGGACCCATCGATCATAACGGAGGTAAAGCCGCCGTCAATGCAGGATTTGCAGATTTCAAAGTTCTCGCCGTGGTCCAGGTGGACGCAGATGGGCAGGCCCGTGTCCGCCTCGGCGGCCTCAATGAGCTTCATCAGATACACGTGCTTGGCGTATTTTCTTGCGCCGGCGGAGACCTGAAGGATCAGGGGCGCGCTGACTTCGGCGGCCGCCTCCGTGATGCCCTGAATGATCTCCATATTATTGACATTGAAGGCGCCGATGGCGTACCCGCCCGCGTAGGCCTTTTGGAACATTTCCACTGATGTGACGATTGGCATGTAAATCACTCCTTTTCATTCATGCGCCTTCATTGTATCATATTTTTACCGCTTTTCAAGTGGTTATAAATTGATTTCATGCGGCATCTGTGCTATAGTGAAGCCAGAAACATAAATCGGGAGGAAAGGCTTTTGGAGAAGATTTTGAAGGGCGCCTGTATTTTCGCCCAGTCCGGCGGACCTACCGCCGTTATAAACGCCAGCGCTTACGGCGTGATCCATACGGCGCTGGCTGATCCGAATATCACAAAGGTCTACGGCGCCGCCCATGGGATCAAGGGCGTGCTGGGAGATGAGCTGTACGACATGGACATGGAGGATCCCGAGGAGCTGAAGCTGCTGATGCATACGCCTTCCTCAGAGCTGGGGTCCTGTCGCTATAAGATGGCGGACCCGGATAAGGACGAGACAGACTACCGGCGGATCCTGGAGGTTTTCCGGAAGCATGACGTACGGTATTTCTTCTACAACGGCGGAAACGACTCCATGGATACCTGCAACAAAATCAGCAAGTATATGCAGGCCAGCGGCTACGACTGCCGGGTGATGGGGGTTCCCAAGACCATCGACAACGACCTGTTCGGCACCGATCACTGCCCCGGCTACGGCAGCGCGGCCAAATACATTGCGACATCCGTCGCGGAGGTATACAAGGACGCCTGCGTCTATGACACCGGCACCATCGTGATTATAGAGATCATGGGCAGACATGCCGGCTGGCTGGCCGGCGCCGCTGCCCTGGCCTGCCTTGCGGGAGCGGGGCCGGATCTGGTTTATCTGCCGGAGACGGATTTTGATATGGATGCATTTATCGCCGACGTGAGCAGGATCTACGGGGAAAAAGGCAAATGCCTCGTGGCGGTCTCTGAGGGCATCCACTACGCCGACGGCACCTTTGTCTCCGAGGCAAAGGTCTCTGCCACAGACGGCTTCGGCCACGCCCAGCTCGGCGGTCTGGCGGCCAGGCTCGCACAGGTGGTCAAGGTCCGCACCGGTGCCAAGGTCCGCGGTATTGAATTGAGCCTGCTGCAGCGCTGCGGAGCTCATCTGGCCTCCCAGACGGACATTGACGAGGCGTTTCTTGCCGGAAAGACGGCCGTGGAGAGCGCCGTTTCCGGCGTAACGGATAAGATGGTCGCCTTTAAGCGCGAAACGGCAGACGGGCAGTACCGCTGTGTGACGGAACTGCTGCCACTGACCGTTGTGGCCAACACCGAGAAAAAAGTTCCCCTGAACTGGATCAACGACGCCCACAACGGCGTTACCCAGGAATTTATCGACTATGCGCTTCCCCTGATCCAAGGGGAAAACAGCCGTGTCGTGGAAAACGGTCTGCCGCGATTTGCGCGACTGAAAAAAATCAGAGCCTGACAGCAAAAAATGACTCAGAGAAATCTGAGTCATTTTTTTCGTCTCGTTTTTCGGGATCTGTCCTCCGGTTTTCGCTGTCGTGTCTGGCTCCCGCTCCCCTTTTGGTGCTCGGTGTGTTTGCGGGTGTCACGCTCCGGCCGGACCAGACACTGCTTGCCAAAGCCGATCAGATCCTCCCGATGGGCCTCGTGAAGGGCCTTGAGGACCAGCGCCCGTTTCTCCGGTCTGCGCCACTGGAGCAGCGCACGCTGCATGGCTTTCTCCTCCGGCGTTTTGGGAACATATACAGGCTTCATAGTCCGGGGATCGATCCCCGTGTAGTACATGCAGGTGGACAGGGTCCCCGGCGTGGGATAGAAATCCTGCACCTGCTCCGGCTGTCTGCCGGTTTGATTGAGGTACTCCGCAAGGGCAATGGCATCCTGGAGGGTGCTGCCCGGGTGAGAGGAGATGAGATACGGCACCAGATACTGCTGCTTGCTGTAACGCTCGTTAAGCGCCCGATACTGGTCCATAAACCGGTTGTACACCTCGTTATGAGGCTTTGCCATATAGTCCAGCACCTTATCGATACAGTGCTCCGGGGCAACCTTCAGCTGGCCGGAGATGTGATATTTCACAAGCTCCGCGAAAAACGCCGTGTTTTTGTCCTGCAGCAGATAATCAAACCGGATGCCCGAGCGCACAAATACTTTTTTGACCCCTGGGATCTGCCGGAGCTTCCGCAGAAGCTCCAGATAATCGGAGTGATCCGCATCCAAATTTTTACAGGGTGTCGGCGTCAGACAGTGCCGGTCCCGGCACAGGCCGTACTGGAGCTGTTTCTGACAGGATGGGCGGCGGAAGTTCGCTGTCGGGCCTCCCACATCGTGGACGTAACCCTTGAACAGGGGATGCTTTGTCATGGCCGTAACTTCCCGAATCACGGATTCGTGGCTCCGGCTGGTGACCATGCGTCCCTGGTGAAAGGCCAGAGAACAGAAATTGCAGGCGCCGAAACAGCCCCGGTTGTGGATCACGGAAAAGCGCACCTCATCAATGGCCGGCACGCCCCCCATGGCCTCGTACATGGGGTGATACTCCCGGGTATAGGGCAATTCGCTGACCCGGTCAAACTCCTCCGCAGACAGGGGCATCTGCGGAGGATTGACCACCAGATACCGGTCACCGCACTGCTGGATGATGGCCTTTCCCCGGACAGGGTCATGTTCATTGTACTGGATCCTGTTTGCCTGGGCATATGCGGTTTTATCCTTGACGACCTTATCATAAGGCGCACAGACGGTAAAGGGAAACCGGCACACATCCATAGAGTCACACAAAAAGCCTGTGCCGCGTATATCGGTCAGGCTTTCCGGTTTTTCTCCTTTTTTCAGGCGATTTGCGATCTCTAATGTCGCCCGCTCCCCCATGCCGTATACGAGAAGATCCGCTCCGGCGTCCACAAGAACGGGACGGCGCACCTTGTCCTCCCAATAATCGTAATGGGCAAAGCGGCGCAGGGACGCCTCCAGTCCCCCGATGATCACGGGGATATCACCAAAGGCTTCCCGGGCCCGGTTGGCATAGACGATGGTCGCCCGGTCCGGCCGGAGCCCGGCCCGCTTGCCGGGGGAATAAAAATCCTCGCTTCTGGGCTTTTTCGCCGCCGTATAGTGGGCAACCATGGAGTCCAGATTCCCCGCGCCGATCAGAACGCCGTAACGGGGTCTTCCCATGGCGGCAAACGCCTCGGCGCCGTGCCAGTCCGGCTGGGCAAGGACTGCCACCCGGAAGCCCGCTCCCTGCAGGACTCTGCCGATCACGGCGGCGCCGAAGCTGGGGTGATCCACATAGGCGTCTCCGGTCACCAGAAGAAAATCGTAGTAATACCACTGACGCTCTCGCATATCCTCCCGGGAAACGGGGAGAAAATCGTACGTATCCATGGGATTAAATGGAAAGGTCCTTTTCCATGGTCACACAGGTGCCGTCATCCTCTGCGATGTAGTAGTAATCCGCCTTGAAGAAGGCAATAGAGGCTTTCAGATAATCCGGCAGTACAACAGACATCTTGTCATGCCCCGCATCACGGCAGACGTTAACCGCATGGCCGATGAGCTGAACAGCCAGTCCTTTTCCCCGGTAGGTTTCGTCCAGATAGACAAAGTTGATGCGGCCCTTCTCCGCGTCCACGTCGATGCAGCCCACCGGCTCGTCACCGATATAGCCGATCACAATGGACTTGGGGTTAAAGGCACTGCGAACCATGGCGTCCTTCACCGTCAGATCCGTGACCTCCTTGCCGCAGAGCTTATACCAGTCCTTGAGGAACCTTACGTAGATGTCAAAGCTTGCACCGGAGATATCCGTAAAGTGCAGATTCCGATCGTCCTTATCGGAGTTCATGCGCCACCAGTTCTGGTGGGCAAAGGTGCTGATCTCCTCGGGAAGGTATTTGTTGTCCGCAAAATAGTCCACGGAAATCTGACCGTTTTCCACCTTGAGCAGGGAAACACCCGCGTTGTCGCAGTGGGGCAGCTTGGTGATTTCACTGGGGTCCATACCGTAAACGCCGCACATGAAAGCACGGATGGCATAACCGTGGGTGATGATGGCAATGGTCTTGCCGTCATTTTCCGCGGCGATCTCCTGAACCGCCTTGGTGATCCGCCGCTGAAGGGGGTAAAACCGCTCACAGCCCGTACAGTTCCATTTGGCCGGGTCGTAAAGATAATTATGGTACTGCTCAGGATCGATCCACTCCACGTCGCCCCAGGTCACGTCCTCCCAGACGCCCTGGGCGCACTCCCGCAGGGTTTTGAATATGTGCAGCGGTACTTTATGGTCCTCCGCAAGGGGCTCCGCCGTCTTTTTGGCACGGGTCAGGTCGCTGGTGTAGACGCCGTCGAGGTGGATATCCTTAAAATGTTCCACAAGCGCGTCGATCTGCATGCGGCCCCTGGGCGTCAGGTGGCTGTCGTAATGGCCGTGAACACGGCGGTAGATGTTGCCCTCGGCCTCAGCGTGCCGGATAAGATAAACATTCGTCATTTATATTCCTGAACCTTTCCTTTTAGTTCTGTTACACGGGAAATCCCTTTTTCGGTGAGATACGCCTCTATGCCGTCCCGGACCTTTATGGGCGCATAGGGATCGGCAAACATCGCCGTCCCCACGGCGATCAGATCCGCGCCGGCCAGCATCATCTCTACGGCGTCCTCCCCTTTTGCGATGCCGCCCATACCCAGAATGGGAATCTGTACGGCCCGGGCAGTCTGCCAGACCATTCGCACGGCAATGGGAAAAACGGCAGGCCCGGACAGACCGCCCGTATTGTTGTGCAAAACCGGACGCATGGTGTGAATATCGATGCGCATACCAAGCAGCGTGTTGATCAGTGAAAGGGCGTCCGCCCCGGCGTCCTGAACCGCCAGCGCAATGTCGGTAATCGAGGTGACATTGGGCGATAGCTTTACGATAACCGGCACGGAGGCGTGCTCCTTGACCGCTCGGGTCACCGCCCCGGCTGCGTCGCAGGAAGTGCCGAAGGCCATTCCCCCCGCCTTTACGTTGGGACAGGAGATATTGACCTCCAGAAGATCCACACCGGCCTGAGAGAGCCGCTCGGCCATATATATGTATTCCTCAACGGTATTGCCGGACATGTTTGCAATGACCTTAACGTCATGTTGGCGCAAAACGGGCAGTTCCTCTGCAATGAAGCGGTCAACCCCGGGATTCTGCAGGCCGACGCTGTTGAGAATACCGGCAGGTGTTTCGGCAATCCGGGGCGGGACGTTTCCCTGGCGCTCTTTGCAGGTCAGGCCCTTGACACAGATACCGCCCAGCTCCGACAGGTCGTAAAACTCCCCGTACTCCCGGCCGAAGCCGTAGGTGCCGGATGCCGTGACCACCGGATTTTTGAAGGTCACGCCGCAAAAATCCACATGAAGATCAGCCATTACCAGACCACCTCCCCGGCATCGAATACGGGCCCGTCCTTACAGACCCGGCTCATATGCTCCTGTCCGTCTTTTTTTGTGGCGCAGGAGCAGACCAGACATGCACCGATGCCGCAGCCCATTCGCTGCTCCATGGAAACCTGGCAGGCAATGCCATATTTCCCGCACAGTTCCGCCACGGCCTTGAGCATGGGCCGGGGCCCGCAGCACAGGACGTCATCGTATGCTCCGTCTCTGAAAAGCGTCTCCAGAGGCAGGGTAACCGGTCCCTGAACGCCGTTGGAGCCGTCGTCCGTGGCGACGATAACCTTTTGACACACCGAGGCAAATTCACGGGCCAGCAGGATCCGGTCCTGACTCCGGAACCCGAGCACCGCGGTGATCTCCGCCTTTCCGGCAAAGGCTTTAGCCGTATACAGCATGGGCGGAACGCCGATGCCGCCGCCGATGACGATCAGGCGGCTGCCACGGCACGCAAATCCATGACCGAGAGGCCCCAGAACGTCCAGCGGGTCTCCCCTTTTTCGCTGAGAGAGCCATTGGGTACCGCTTCCCTTGACTTCAAAAACGACCGTCAGCTCCGTCCCGCTGACGTCACAAATGCTGATGGGACGCCGCAGAAGGTTTCCCTCCCCGCACCGGATGTGCACAAACTGCCCCGGCGCTGCCTGAAGGGCAATCTGTCCAAGATCCGCGGTGAGCAGGAAGGTATCCGGTCCAAGAGGCTCCACCCTGCTGACTGTCCCCGTATATTGATGAGGCATATGATCCATTACCTCCCATTTCCGGTTTTGTTTCTTCGCTTTCACACAATTATACGGATTTATTTTACCGCAAATTTTCAGCCTTGACAACAATAAGTTGTTGATCTTTACAAAATTATATAAAATGGCTTCATTCACTTGAAAAAAACGCTTTTTTCCTATATATTATTTCTATATGAAACGTGCAGACCCATATTGTGTGGTTTTGCCCGAAAACGGAGGCGTTAAATTATGAAAAAAGTAGCCGTTATCATGGGCTCTGACAGCGATTTGCCCGTTGTTGCGGACGCCATCAAAAAACTCAAGGAGTTTGAGATCCCCTTTGAGGTGAAGGTGCTCTCCGCTCACAGAACACCCGCTCAGGCGGAGCAGTTTGCATCCACCGCTGCGGAAAACGGTTTCGGCGTTATTATTGCCGCTGCCGGAAAGGCCGCGCACCTCGGCGGTGTCATCGCGGCTTACACAACTCTACCCGTCATAGGACTGCCCATTAAATCCTCTACCCTGGATGGCCTGGACAGCCTTTTGTCTATTGTACAGATGCCTTCCGGGATCCCTGTCGCTACCGTCGCCATCAACGGCGCGGCCAACGCAGCGATTCTGGCCGCCCAGATCCTGGCACTCTCGGAGAACACTCTGGCGGAAAAGCTGGCGGCGTACAAGAGAAAAATGGCGGAAGATGTCATGAAAAAGAACGAAAAAATACAAAGTGAGGTAGACAAGATATGAAAAAGCTGGAGCAGATTTACGAGGGCAAAGCAAAAAAAGTATTCAAAACCGATGATCCCAACCTTGTGATCGTTGACTACAAGGACGACGCCACGGCCTTCAACGGCGAAAAGAAGGGCACCATCGTAGGCAAAGGCGTCATCAACAACAAGATGACCAACCATTTCATGCGGGAGCTTGCTCAGGCAGGGGTTCCCAACCACTACGTGGAGGAGCTCTCCGACCGGGAGACGGTTGTCAAGGCCGTGAAGATCGTGCCGCTGGAGGTCATCGTGCGCAACATCGCCGCCGGCTCCTTCTCCAAACGCTACGGCGTGGAAGAGGGCCGGAAACTGGCCATCAGCACCATTGAGTTCTCCTACAAGGACGACGCTCTGGGAGATCCCCTGATCAACGAGTACCATGCTCTGGCCCTGGAGCTGGCCACCAAAGAAGAGATCGAAACCATCAAGACCCTGGCCTTCAAGGTCAACGATTTCCTCAAGGCAGAGCTGCTGGAGTGCGGTATTACGCTGGTGGACTTTAAGCTGGAGTTCGGCAGACTGCCCGACGGCACCATCGTGCTGGCCGACGAGATCTCCCCCGATACCTGCCGCTTCTGGGATTCCAAGACGGGCGAAAAGCTGGATAAGGACCGTTTCCGCCGGGATCTGGGCCACGTGGAGGACGCATACCAGGAGGTCATGCGCCGGATCATGGGCAAGTAAGAAACAGTGACGCCGTAATTTGCGGCTTTTAAGAAAGGATAAAACTGCAATGAAGGATTCAAGATCTGAAAGCTACGCCGCAGCCGGCGTTGACGTTACCGCCGGTTACGAGACGGTGGAGCGGATCAAGCCCATGGTGCAAAGTACCTTCCGGGAAGGTGTCATCGGCGGCCTGGGCGGCTTCGGCGGCATGTTTGAGCCCAATTTCAAGGGCATGAAGCGACCGGTGACCGTCTCCGGCACCGACGGCGTAGGCACCAAGCTGAAAATCGCTTTTCTCACCGGCAAGCACGACACGGTGGGCATCGACTGTGTTGCCATGTGCGTCAACGACATCGTCTGCGCCGGTGCCGAGCCCCTGTTCTTCCTGGACTACGTTGCCATGGGGAAAAACCTGACGGACAGGACCGCCAGCATCGTCTCCGGTGTGTGTGTGGGCTGCCGCCAGGCGGGATGTGCCCTCATCGGCGGCGAGACGGCGGAGATGCCCGGTTTTTACCCCGAGGACGAGTATGATCTGGCCGGCTTCAGCGTAGGCGTTGTGGATTACGACAAGGTCCTCGACGGGAAAAACATGGTGCCCGGGGACGTGCTGATCGGCCTTGCCTCCTCCGGGGTCCACTCCAACGGGTTCTCTCTGGTGCGCAAGGTGTTCAACATCGGCCCGGAGACCATCAACGACTACTATGAAGAACTGGGCTGCACGCTGGGCGAAGAGCTGATCAAGCCCACGCGGATCTACGTCAAGCCTGTGCTTACCATTCTGGAGAAATTCGGTGACGCCGTGAAGGGTATCAGCCACATCACCGGCGGCGGATTCTATGAAAACGTGCCCCGGATGCTGCCGGATGGCGTAAGAGCTCAGATCGACACGTCGAAATACCCCGCCCTGCCGATTTTCGGACTGCTGCAGAAAAAGGGCGGCATTCCCACCCGGGATATGTACAACACCTTCAATATGGGGATCGGTATGGTCATCGCCGTGTCCGCCGATAAGGCCCAGGCCATCGCCGATACGCTCCGTGCTGCGGGCGAGTCCGCTTACCTCATCGGCTCCTGCATAGCGGGAGAAAAAGGAGTTGACGTCCTTTGGTAAAGACAGCCGTATTGGTTTCCGGCGGCGGCACCAATCTGCAGGCCATCATCGACGCCAATATCCTCGGCGAAATCAAAAACTGCGAGCTGACGGCGGTGATCTCCTCCAATCCGGAGGCGTACGCCCTCACACGTGCCCAATACGCCAAGATCCCCACGTATATTGTGGATAAAAATATCTTTCCCAATCGGGACAGCTTCACCCAGGCGATCGTCAACAAGCTAAACGATCTGGATATTGAGCTCGTGGTGCTGGCCGGCTTCATGTACGTGCTGACGGAGCGGTTTACCAAGGAATTCAAAAACAGAGTCATCAATATCCACCCCGCCCTGATCCCCGCCTTCTGCGGCGACGGCTATTACGGCATACACGTCCATGAGAAAGTGCTGGCCTTCGGCGCAAAGATCTCCGGCGCTACAGCCCATTTTGTGTCTGAGGTCACGGACGACGGGCCCATCATCATGCAAAAGAGCGTGGACGTTCTGGAAGACGACACCCCGGAAACGCTCCAGCGCCGGATCATGGAGCAGGCGGAGTGGAAGATCCTTCCCCAGTCCATCTCCCTGTTCTGCGAGGGGCGGCTCCGGGTGGAAGGAAGAATTGTACATATTAAGGAGGCAACCAATGAAAGCAACTGAACTGGGCGCTGCCGTGGGCAGGACCTCATACCCCGGCAGAGGCATCATTCTCGGCAGAAGCGAGGACAACAAGAGCGTCTATATCGGGTATTTTATCATGGGCCGCAGCGAAAACAGCCGCAACCGGGTATTTGAGGAGACCTCTGACGGCATCCGTACGGCTGCCTGGGATCCGTCCAAAGTGTCCGATCCCAGTCTGATCATCTATCATCCCGTGCGCCGATACAACGGCTGCACCATTGTGACCAACGGCGATCAGACTGATACCATACGGGACTATATGGCCGAGGGCTTTACCATCCGGGAGGCGCTGCTGAGCCGGGAGTTCGAGCCGGACTCCCCCAACTATACCCCCCGTATTTCCGGCATGGTCATGCCCACGGGCAACTATAAGCTCTCCATTCTGAAAACCTACAACGGCGACCCCAGCTGCTGCTGCCGGTATCTGTTCGAGTACGATAAGCCCATTGCCGGTCAGGGACACTACATCCACACCTACATGGGCGACGGGGATCCACTCCCCTCCTTTGAGGGAGAGCCGGAAACCGTAACTGTTTCCGGCGGCATCGAAGAGTTCGGCGAGACGATCTGGGATAACCTCAACGAGGAAAACCGGGTTGCGCTGTACGTGGCCAAAATCCGGATTGATAACGGCAAGGTCGTCTTCAGCAAAATTTTCAACAAGTTTGAATAAGGAGCGCTTACCATGCAAGAGCTTGCGTTGAAATACGGCTGCAACCCCAACCAGAAGCCCTCCCGTATCTTTATGAAGCAGGGGGAGCTGCCGGTGGAGGTCCTCAACGGACGTCCGGGTTACATCAATTTCCTGGACGCTCTGAACAGCTATCAGCTGGTCCGGGAGCTCAGACGGGCAACGGGATTGCCGGCGGCCGCCTCCTTCAAGCACGTCTCCCCTGCCGGCGCCGCTGTGGGCGAGCCCCTGTCGGAGCTGGAGCGGAAAATCTACTTTGTGGAGCAGGAGAACCTGTCCCCCATTGCCTGCGCCTATGCCAGAGCCCGGGGCGCGGACCGGGTCAGCTCTTACGGCGACTGGGCAGCCCTGTCTGACACCTGTGACGCGGAC
>ONVR01000093.1 GCA_900321335.1 uncultured Eubacteriales bacterium
CGGCAATGCCCGCGCTGACGAGAAAGTCAATGAGGGATTTGCCGGAGAGCTTTGTGGTCAGCACGTAGACCGGCTTTCCGTCCGCGTCCTTGCCTTCCGGCTCCAGGGTATAATTGGGCAGGTTGGTCAGTCCCAGCAGCTCGTCCATATTGCGGACGGTCAGGGCGTCCTGGGCGTCGTCCTGGGCCTGCCACACGCCGTCCCGGCAGCTGAGAAGTCTGGCCTTTCCGCCATCCTTGCCGACGATGTAGGACTCCACGCCGATGCTGGCGCCGTCCTTGTTTACGGTGCCGGAGGTGTGGACCACAGAGGCCGAGCGGGTGGATTCAAACATATAGGAGATGGTGTTGGCGCCGGGCTTGCTCTCGGCACCGGTGGGGGCGAGAAGCTCAAAGGCGGTGTTGCCGGACACGTAGGCGGTTTTGGAAAGATTGCCGCCGATCTCCCGGAGCAGGGACTCGGCTGTTACCGCTTCCGTCTGGGAGCTGTTGGAATCGGAGCTGTCCGTCTGTTCCGCCTGGGGCACCGTACTTGCAGGCACGGCGGGTTCCGGGACGACGACGGAGGCTTCCGGCTCCGTGCCGCGAAAACCGCCGGCCAGGGCGATGCCGCAGACGATGACGGCGACGAGCACCACGGCGCCTGCCGCGATCAGAACCGGTTTGCGTAAAAGTTTTTCTTTCATGACTGCCTCCTGCTTACAATGGCATTTGTATGTATATAAATGGAATTTCAACTGAACATCTTATTATAGCATACGCTAAATTTGATATGCAACACGGATTTGTCCATTTTGACGAATCGTAACGTTTTTTTAAGATTTTTGGAAAAACGCTCCGTCCCTTTACATACTTGACGCTTTCTGATACAATATAGCTGTGTGAGAAGAAAGAAGACCCATACAGCGAAAGCGAAAGGAGAAGCGTCATGGCGGTACGACTCAATGAGAATCAGGAAATCGTCGATCTCATCCGCAAGGGGCTCAGGGAGAAAAACGGCTACTGTCCCTGCCGTCTGGAGATCATCGAGGACAATAAGTGTATGTGCAAGGAGTTCCGGGACCAGATCGCGGACCCGGATTTCGAGGGCTACTGTCACTGTATGCTCTACTACAAATCAAAAGACTGAGAAAAATGGGGACCCGTTACCTATATAACGGGGTTTGCCCCCGAAAAGTTTCAAAAATCTGAAAAAGACTGCGTATCGCGCACCAAAACGCGAAGCGGTTTTTCGGCATGGAGCCGATCTGAAAACCCCCGGTCCGCAGGCTCCTGCTGACCCCGGCGACCACAGGCGCTGTACGCCTGTCCCAAATTGGACAAGAAAGAAGCAATGAAGTATGCAGCGAGAACACAAAAACATTTTTACCCGCTTGACGAATAAGCTGTACGGCGGTATTCCCATGAGCTGGCCCGTGGTGATCCTGTCCGCTGTCGGCGTGGCCCTGCTGACCGCGGCGTTTCTTGTGGCGCCGGTCTTTCAGAACACTTCCTTCGAGAGAATGGGCGTGTATCTGGAGGCGTGGATCTTCTTTGCCGTGATCATCATGGCAAACTGCAAAAAGCCCCTGGAATCGGCGTGCAAGACGTTTGTGTTCTTTCTGATCAGTCAGCCGCTGAGCTATCTGCTGCAGGTGCCCTTTTCCTGGCAGGGCTGGGGGCTGTTCCGCTATTACGGCTACTGGTTTGTCCTGACGGTACTTACCTTCCCGGCGGCCTTCATCGGCTGGTACATCACAAAGAAAAACTGGCTGAGCCTGCTGATCCTCGCGCCGGTTCTGGTCTATCTGGGGATCACGGCGTATCAGAGCGGGCTGCACTGCATCCATCATTTTCCGTATCTGCTGATCACGCTGCTGTTCTGCCTGCTGCAGATCGTCCTGTACGGGATCGCCTTTCTGCCGGGGGTGAAAAAGCTCATCGGCTTTGCCGTGGCCGTCCTGGCCGCGGTGGCGCTGGCTCTGACGAGCAGAACGCTGGAGGTGAATGCCGCGAACTTTCTTCCCGGCGACCCGATCCTCACCGAGTCCGCCGCCATCGTGATGCAGGAGGATCCGAATCTGGTGGTCACCATTGAAAGAACCGGTCAGGACAGCATGGTCCGGGTGCAGGCAAAGCGGTATGGCGACGTGGACTTCACCATTGCCGACGGCGACAGGGAGTATCGGTATACCGTGTCGGTCTATGAGGACGATGCGGGCCATGCGCAGATTCGCATAGAAGAGCGATAATTTCTCCTGTCCATGGAGATAACCAGGGCGTGACCCTATCGGTCACGCCCTGGTTTTTTTCAGATAAAACGCTTCTGCGCCTTTGTCACAGGGAAACGGGGGCGGATTCCGTCTGCATGCCCTTTTTCCAGACGCCGGAGCGGTAGAAGAACAGGCCGATGAAAAACGGCGTGTAGCCGGCGATGGCGTCTCCCAGCCAGAAGCCGTGGGCGCCCATGTGCAGGGCCAGCCCGAACAGCAGGGACAGGCCGATGCGGATGACGATGCCGTCGAGAATGGCCGTGACGAAGTTGACCCGGTAGTTGCCGCTGCCGTTGATCAGCCCGTTCATAGGCGCACGCACGGCGCTGCCGAAGAACATGACGATGGCGATGGGCAGGTAAGTTGCGCCGATGGCCAGCACCTCCGGATCCGAGGTAAAGGCCCCGTAGATCTGATTGGGGAACAGGTACATCAGAAGGGACAGAACGACGGTG
This sequence comes from uncultured Eubacteriales bacterium, assembly GCA_900321335.1. GTDB lineage: Bacteria > Bacillota > Clostridia > Oscillospirales > Oscillospiraceae > RUG678. The sequence continues at coordinate 2,707 of ONVR01000093.1, forward strand.
ATGAGCAGGGTGATGCGGAACATGGCAAAGAGCGTCTTTTTGACCCGGTCATAGAGCTTTGAACCGATGTTCTGGCCGATGATGGAGGCCCCCGCCGCGTTGAGAGAGTTGGAAAACAGGGACACTGTATTGGCGATCTTGCTGGCAACGCCGGAAAAGGCGGAAACTGCCACGCCGTAGGAGTTGATCCAGGCGTTGACAAACAGCTTGGAGAACATGACCGCCGCGTTTTTGATGGCCATGGGGATCCCCAGCTTCAGAAGACCCGTGAGCATTTCCCGGTCCGGGTGGAGAAAGTCACCCCGGGCAATGGTAAAGCCCAGGGATTCCCGGCGGCGGTACAGAAATACGGCGCTGCACAGGAAGCTGACCCCCTGACTGAACACCGTGGCGATGGCCGCGCCCCCGGCGCCCATGTGCAGACCCACCACCAGCAGAAGATCCAGCAGGATGTTGAGCACCGTGGAGATGCCCACAAACAAAAACGGATGCCGGGAGTCTCCCAGACCCCGGAGCACGGCGCTCATGATATTGTACCCATAGATAAAGGGCATGCCGCAGATGCAGATGGTGGAGTAGCTCAGGGCGGAGCTCCAGGCCTCCGCCGGGGTCTGCATGATCTGCAGGATCCACCGCCGGGCGAGAAAGCATACGATCCCCAGGCCGATGGCGCAGAGCATGAGAAAGGTGAACATGGTGCCAACGAACCGACCGATCTTCTCCCGCTTCTCCTGACCGATCAGCTGGGAGATGATGACCTGCCCTGCGCTGGAAAAGCCCATGGCCACCAGAAGCAGGAGCGTGGACACGTCGCCGCCCACAGATACGCCGGACAGACCGGCCTTTCCCAGAGCGTGGCCCACGATGACCATATCCACCATGTTGTAGATGACCTGCATCAGATTGGACAGGAAGATGGGGCTGGCAAAAACGATGAGATTTTTTGTGCAGCTGCCCTGGGTAAAATCGTGTATAAGGGTTTCGCTTTTGCCCATGGACGGCCCTCCTTTGCGTTGAAATTCTTATTGTTTCCAGTATACACCGGCCGGCGGAAAAGCGCGAACAAAATTTTAGAGGAAACGTCACAATGAAATTGTTGTGGTGCCGGCGGCGGATTTGGTGTAAAATGGTGCCCGAAGGGGGATGCAAAATGGAAACGCTGACGCTGTTTTATCTGCGCTTTTGTCCCTACTGCCGCAATGCAAAGCGGGCCCTGGCCCAGCTGGCGGAAGAGGAGAAGCGGTACGCGGA
>ONVR01000091.1 GCA_900321335.1 uncultured Eubacteriales bacterium
GGGGATCTGATCAACGCCAATCTGCACCAGCTGCAAAAGGGGCAGAAGGTCTTTACCACGGTGGATTACTATGCCCCGGACCAGTCGATGTGTACGATCCCTCTGGATCCCTTGAAAACGCCCCAGCAGAACGCCGCGAAATACTATAAGGAATATACCAAGGCCCGCAACGCCGAAAAATATCTGACAGAACAGCTGGCGCTGGGACAGGCCGAGGTGGCCTATCTGGACAGCGTTCTGGAGGAGATCAGCCGCGCCGAGGGTGAGCACGACCTGGGAGAGATCCGGCAGGAACTCACCGACGCGGGATACCTGAGGGAGCAGAAAACGGGCCGAAAGGAGCGCCGCGTGGAGGCGGCGCCCCGCTGTGTTCTCTCCAGCACCGGCGCTGAGATCCGCGTTGGCCGGAATAACAGCCAGAACGATCGCCTGACTATGAAGCTTGCCGGAAAGGGCGATGTGTGGCTGCACACCCAGAAGATCCACGGCAGCCACGTGGTCATCGCCGCAAAAGGGCAGCAGCCGGATGAGCGGACGCTGTTTGAGGCAGCGACGCTGGCGGCGTACTACTCCCAGGCCCGGCAGAGCAAAAATGTGCCCGTGGACTACACCCAGGTCAAGTATGTGAAAAAGCCAAATGGGGCCAAGCCCGGTATGGTGATCTATACCAATTATAAAACGCTCTATGTGGACCCGAATGAGAACCTTGTCCGGTCACTGGAGGGAAAAGGGGCGGGCAAATGAAGCGAGCGGCGCCGTTTCTCATTGTGCTGGCGGGAATCCTGTGGGGGACCATGGGACTGTACGTCCGGGTACTCAACGGCGCGGGAATGTACGCCATTCAAATCGTCTTCCTGCGGGCTGTCATAACGGCTCTGGTGATGGCCGTGGAGATCCTGCTGACCCAGCGGGATCGCTTCCGTGTAAGGTGGAAGGATCTCTGGGTTTTTCTCTGCGGCGGGATCTGCAGCATTCTGTTTTTTAACGTGTCGTATTTTAAGGCCATAGAGGTCACGTCTCTCTCCATCGCCTGTGTAATGATGTATACGTCCCCTGTGTTTGTGACGCCTCTGTCTGCCGTTCTCTTTCATGAGCGGATCACGCCCCGGAAGGTCGCCGCCATGCTGATCGTCGTCGTGGGTTGCGCCCTGGTCAGCGGCGTTGGCGCCGCAGCCGTGAGGGTGACGCCTATGGGACTTCTGTATGGCCTGTGTGCAGGGCTGGGCTATGCTCTGTACAGCATCTTTTCCCGTCTGGCGCTCAACCGGGGCTATCACATCGTTACCATTTTGTTCTATGACTTTTTGTTTGCCGCCATAGGACTGGCTTTTCTTGCCGATTACCGGCAGATCGGAAGTGCGCTGACCACCGGGGGTGCCGCCTGGGCCGGTATTCTGGCCTGCGGCGTGATTGCCACGGTATTTCCGTACCTGCTGTACACCGAGGGAATGAAATTCGTGGAAAACGGAAAGGCCGCTGTCATCGTGGCCGTGGAACCGGTAACGGCAACCGTTCTGGGTGCGCTTCTCTATCGGGAAACGCTTACGATAACGGCGGTGATCGGTATTGCGCTGGTAATCGGCGCCATCGCCCTGCTCAGCGGTACCGGGGTCAAACGGGAAAACAGGCTGTGAGCGATACGCTCACAGCCTGTTTGTTTTTGGGGTAATATCCGTCACGGTGAGTCTGTCGCCGTCAACCCGGAATTGAACGTTCAGCCCCGCAAAGCCCATGCCGTAGATCCTGGCCGGGTCATTCTGATAGGTGGGACGCGGGTCAGCCTGCAAAACACCGATCAGAGCTTCCCGTTTTTCTGCGGGAACCAAAGACAGCAGGGCCTCGGGAACCGTTACGGTCAGCCGGTGATCGAACCCGCCGGATGCAAAGCCGCCTGTTGCGTCCGGGTGGGCGTCGCAGTAGGGAAGGTAGGGCTTGATGTCGTAAATGGGGGTGCCGTCCAGCAGATCGGCGCCCGAAACGGTGATGACCGGCCCCTCCGGCGTGTCGCAGTCGATCTGCTCCAAACGGACGCAGGACAGTCCCAGGGGATTGGGCCGGAAAGGGGAGCGGGTGGCAAACACACCCATACGGGTGTTGCCACCCAGACGGGGCGGCCGTACCGTGGGCGACCAGCTGTCGCGCCTTGCCTTGGAGAACTCCCAGATCAGCCATAGATGGGAAAAACCCTCCAGACCGCGCAGCGCGTCCCGGTTCCGGTATTCCGGCGCAAATACGATCCGGGCCGTCAGACTCCGGACGATGCCGCTCTGCCGGGGAATGCCGAATTTTTCCGGAAAATCCGATCGTATCGTGGCGATGGGCTTAAGCATCAGCGTTTCCGCCATCAGTCACACCAGACCTTCCAGATAGGCTTTGACCTTTTCCCCGTCCTGATAGCCCTTTTGATACAGCTGCTCCATGTTTTCCTTTTTGTGCTTGATGGTGTCCACGCCGCACACGTCGTCGGGGCCGATTACGAAAGCCCGTCCATCCGGCACATAGTTTGTCAGCACGTCCTCCAGCTTGCGGTTATACAGGTCACAGCGGGCGTAGAGCTTTTCCACCATTTTCGGATAGCGGTGGCGGAGCAGCTTGTACATGGCTGCGTTTTTTGTCTGCTTCCGGTACTCCACGGGCCGGGTAAGCACAACGATGACGTGGTCGCAGCCGTCGGCAAAGGCCCGCTCAACGGGAATGGGATCGGTGATGGCGCCGTCGTAGTAATGCCGCCCCCGCCAGCGGTAGGCTCTGCAGGCGATAGGGATGCAGGACGACCCCTTCAGAGGGCCGTAGTCGTCACGGATAAAATCCTTTTTGGTAAAATACACCGGCTGGGCTGTTTTGGCGTCCGTGGCGACCACGATCATCTCCGCCGGGTTTTCCATGGCGGCGTCATAGTCCCAGGGATACGTGCCGTCGGAGTTTGACAAGGTGCCGTAAACGTAGTCCAGATCTACATAGGAACCTTTTTTCAGCAGATTGTGAAAGCTCATGTATTCCCGCTGGAAGCTGTATTGCTCATAGGAGACCTTGTTCCGGCCCCGCTGACGGGAGAGGTAGGAGGCCACGTTGGCCGAGCCCGCAGAGATCCCCACGCAGTAGGGAAGCCAGATTTCGTTGTCCATCAGATAGTCAAAAAGACCGGCGCCGTATACGCCGCGCATACCGCCGCCTACGTCGATGATACCGATTTTCTTTGTACTCATAGTGTTCTTCCTTTGCTTGTGTGATACCTATAGTATACCGAAGAAAGGAAAGAATTGCAAGGCGCCCGGCAGAGCCGTCCTGAAAAAACCATTGCCAAGATACAAGATGTAGTGTTATAATTATTCGAGTGCTTTGCCTTCGGCCCTTGTCGGGGCGGCACACGCAATACAGAAAAGGAGTATCTGCCATGATCCTTGATGAAGAAACCCGGGACCTTGTACAGCTGGTACGCGATTTTGTGGATAAAGAAGTCATACCCACTGTGGGTGAGTATGAGAAGAATGACGAGTTTCCCTGGCCGCTGCTGGAGAAAGCCTGCCAGATGGGACTCAATACCCTCTGCACCCCTGTGGAATACGGCGGACCCGGCCTGACCAACGTACAGACCTTTGCCATCGCCGAGGAGATCGCCCGGGGCGATATCGGCGTGGGCACCACCCTCATCGCCAACTGCCTGGCCTCTTATCCCGTGCTGATCGCCGGTACGCCGGAGCAGCAGAAGCTCTGGTTTGAGACCATCAACGAAAAGGGCTTTGCCGCATTTTGCCTTACAGAGCCAAACGCCGGCTCTGACGCCGGCTCTGTCCAGACGACGGCTGTGGAGGACGGGGACGATTTTATTATCAACGGCACCAAGAGCTTTATCTCCAACGGCCCCATCGCCGGTATCTATACCGTGCTTGCCTCCACCAAAAAAGCCGCCGGCGTCATGGGCCTGACGGCGTTTATCGTGGAGCGGGACCGGGAAGGCGTGTCCATCGGAAAAGAAGAAGACAAGATGGGCATGCGCCTGAGCTGCACCAGCGAGGTGATCTTCGATAACGTCCGGATCCCCAAGGACCACATGCTGGGCAAGAAAAACCGCGGCTTCAAGTACATCATGGAGACCCTGGACCACTCCAGAGCTGGCGTCGGCGCTTTCGGCGTGGGCATCGCCCAGCGGGTTGTAGAAGAGGCTACCAAGTACGCCAAGCAGCGCCGTCAGTTCGGCCAGCCGGTCAGCAATTTCCAGTCTGTTCAGAATATGCTGGCAGATATGGAGATCAAGATCCAGTGCGCCCGGCAGATGTATCTGCACGCGGCCACGCTGATGGACGAGGGGAAATCCTTTACCATGGAGTCGGCCATTGCAAAGACCTTCGGCACGGATACAGGCATGGAATGCGCGGTCAACGGTGTTCAGGTGATGGGCGGCTACGGCTATATGAAGGATTACGTCATGGAAAAGCTTATGCGCGACGCCAAGATCCTGCAGATCTATGAGGGGACCAACCAGATCCAGCGGGGCGTGATCGCCAGCGGCGTGATTAAGAAATACCGCTGATAAGGGAAAGACGAGGTGTTTTGAGTTGAATATTCTTGTTTGCGCAAAGCAGGTACCCGATACCACGGTCATTAAGATCGACCCGGTCAAGCATACGCTGATCCGTACCGGCGTACCTTCCATTCTCAATACGTTTGATACCTACGCCCTGGAGACGGCGCTTCGGCTCCGGGAAGCGGAGGGCGGCACCATCACGGTGATCTCCATGGGCCCCGAACAGGCCAAGGCCATTCTCCGGGAGAGCCTTTCTGTGGGGGCCGATGAGGTGTATCTCATCAGTGACAGAGCTTTCGGCGGTTCCGATACCCTGGCCACAAGCCTGATCCTCTCTACGGCCATTGAGCTGCTGGAGAAGAAAAACGGCAGAAAATTTGACCTTGTCCTCTGCGGCAAGCAGGCCATCGACGGCGACACGGGACAGGTGGGACCGGAGATCGCCCAACACCTGGACAGAAGTATCGTCACCTACGCCGTGCAGGCCCAGATGCAGGACGGACAGCTCCGTGTAAAACGGGAGAGTGACGAGGGATACGACTGGTTCTCGGCGGAGCTTCCCGCCGTGGTGACAATGAACAAGACTTCCTATGATATGCGCTGGCCGTCCATCAAGGGAAGGAAACAGTCCCGGACGGCGGAGATCCCGGTTCTGACAGCCCAGGATGTAATCGTGCCTGAGGACAGACGGGGTCTGAAGGGCTCGCCCACCAAGGTCAAAAAGACCTACACACCGGTCCACGAGAAAAACGGTATGAAGATCGAGGGTCTGGCCGCACAGGACGCGGCGAAAAAGCTGGTCGAGCTGATGAGCGCGGCCAAGCTGATCTGATGGGAGGGCTGCAGAATGCAGGAATATAAAGATTTATGGGTTTTTGTTGAGACCGACGATGGCAAGGCCAAATCTGTTGGCTATGAGCTGCTGACGCCGGGCCGGACGCTTGCCGACAAGCTGGGACAGAAGCTGGTTGCCGTGGTCATGGGCAAGGATGTGGATGTCGTTGCGGCGGACTGCATTGCCTATGGCGCCGATCAGGTGATCCTGGTAGAGGGGGACGAATACAAAAACTACAACACGGACGCCGA
>ONVR01000042.1 GCA_900321335.1 uncultured Eubacteriales bacterium
AGATCGCAAACTTCACCAAGGCCATCGAGCGTTTTGCCAATATGCAGTAACCGGCGGCCGGGTTCCCTCAGCGCATCGCATAATACGCTCCGCGCCTCAGGCGCGGGGATCCGGAACGGACAGCGAAAGCTGTCCGGTTTTTTCGGCATTGCAGGACCGCTGCAATGCCGCATCTGACGGGTCTTTCTCAGACTGCGAACCCGAAAGCAGACTGTCTCATGGGACAGTCTGCTTTCGTGCTCCTTTTATTGGCACTTGACAACCTATACCCCTATAGGTATAATAAAAGCGGAATCAAATCCGATTCCCATCTGACCGGAAGGAGGAATGGTTATGAAAAAGACGGTTGAGGGGCTGCTCTCTCTGGGGGGCGTAAGGCGGGACGTGATTTTCCTGGTGCTGGGAGGCATTGGCCTGCTGGTGAGCTTCCTGGATGCCCGGCTGCAGTTCTGGCCCCTGTCCTGGGATCCCGCCTGGATTGCCATTGTGCTGTGCGGGCTGCCCATCGTGGCCGAGGCGATTGTGGGACTTGTGACCGCTTTTGATATCAAGGCGGACGTGCTGGTGTCCATGGCGCTGATCGCCTCTGTGATCATCGGGGAGTATTTCGCCGCGGGGGAGATCGCGTTTATCATGCAGGTGGGTGCTCTGCTGGAGGAGCTGACGGTTGCCCGGGCCCGGGCCGGGCTGGAGCGCCTGGTGCACCTTACCCCGCAGACGGCCAGGGTCCTGGAACCGGAAGGGGAGCGCGTGGTGCCCGCAGAGCAGGTGCGAGTGGGAGCGCTTCTCCGGGTCCTGCCGGGGGAGACGGTCCCTGTGGACGGGACGGTGGTGGAGGGAGAGACCTCCATTGACCAGTCCGTGGTAACGGGAGAGCCCATGCCGGTGGACAAACAGCCGGGGGATCCCGTGTTCAGCGGTACGGTGAACCGGTACGGCGCCTTTGACATGCGGGCAGATAAGGCCTGCCAGGACAGCTCCATGCAGCGGATGGTCCGGCTCACCCAGTCGGCGGACGCCGGAAAGGCGAAAATCGTGGGTCTCGCGGACCGGTGGGCGACCTGGATCGTGGTGACGGCGCTGGCCGCCGCCGCTCTGACCTGGCTCTTCTCCGGCCAGATCATCCGGGCGGTGACCATTTTGGTGGTTTTCTGCCCCTGCGCCCTGGTGCTGGCGACGCCCACGGCCATTATGGCGGCCATCGGCAACGCCACGAAGCACGGGTTTCTCGTCCGGGAGGGAGATGCGCTGGAGCGGCTTGCCGGCGTGTCGTATCTTGCCTTTGACAAGACCGGGACCCTGACCCGGGGGACGCCTGCGGTGGTGCAGGTGCAGACGGTATCCCGGTACACGGCGGAGGAGATCTTTGCCCTTGCCGCCTGTGCCGAGGTCAAGTCGGAGCACCCATTGGGCAAGGCCATCATCGCCTGCTTCCCAGACCGGCCGACAGTGCCGGAGCGTTTTGCCATGCTGCCGGGAAGAGGCGTGGCGGCAACGGCCGGGGGCAGAGAGATCCTGGCGGGCAACCGCAGACTGCTGGCGGAATACGGCGTTCCCGTTCCGGAGACGTTCCCCGCCGCCGGACAGGTCCAGCGGGGCGGTACGGCGGTCCTTCTGGCGGTGGACGGCGCCCTTGCCGGGTTTATCGTCCTGGCCGATACGGTGCGGGAGGACTCCCCGGGTATGATCGCCGACGTGTCCGCTCTGGGCTGCACCCCGGTGCTTTTAACGGGGGACGGACAGGAGACGGCGGAGGCCATTGCGGAGCGTCTGGGGATCCGGGAGATCCGTGCCAACTGCCTGCCGGAGGAAAAGCTCCGGCAGATCGAACTGCTCCAGACAGAGGGGGCGGGGGTCTGCATGATCGGCGATGGGGTCAATGACGCGCCGGCGCTGAAAAAGGCGGCGGTGGGGATCGCCATGGGCGGCATCGGCAGCGATATTGCCGTGGACGCGGCGGATATCGCCCTTGTCAACGACGAGATCGGCAATCTGCCCCATCTGCTGGCCCTGTCCCGGCGGATGATGAAAACCATCCGGTGGAATCTGGTGTTCGCCATGGGGCTGAATTTCGCCGCCATCGTCCTGGCCATCACAGGCTTTCTGGGGCCGGTGGTGGGCGCTCTGGTGCACAACGCCGGCAGCGTGCTGGTGATCATCCACTCGGCGCTGCTGCTGGGCTGGAAGCAAAAAGGCAAGAGGATATAAGAAGAACGCCGGCATCGGACCGATGCCGGCGTTTTGCCGCTTGTATAGGTCGATCTTACGGCTCCTGACCGGAACCTGCCGACAGGGAAGCGCCGCAGACGTCGCACAGGCCGTCCCCGTCCCCATCCGAATGGCCGGTGGCGTAGATGGTCTCCGTATCTGTCTCACCGCATGCGGAGCAGGTACGGCTGCGCTGACCATCTTCCGTGCAGGTAGCCGGAGTCTCTGCCCAGTCGCCCCAGCTGTGACCGGTGGCGGGAATGGTCTCCGTCTCCGTCTCACCGCACACGGAGCAGGTATGGCTGCGATGGCCGTCTTCCGTGCAGGTGGCCGGGGTCTCTGTCCAGTCGCCCCAGCTGTGGCCGGTAGCCGCCTGGGTCGTCTCCGTCTCCGTCTTGCCGCACACGGAGCAGGTGCGGGTGCGGGTGCCGTCTGTGGTGCAGGTGGCGGCAGTCTCCTTCCAGTCGCCCCAGTTATGGCTGCCGGTGGCGGGAATGGCCTCGGTGATGACGATGGTATTGTCCTTGACGCACCGCTGGATCCGTTCGCCGTTTTCACCGCAGGTGGCTTCTTTCGTGATCTCCCACTTGCCGTTGGCCTTGTGTACGTGGGCCAGCTTGGCGATCGCTTCGGTCTTGATGACCTTGTCGCACACAGCGCAGTGCAGCTCACGCTTGCCCTCGGCGTCCTCGGTGGCCTCCTTGAGTACCACCCACTTGCCGTCGGTGTGCTTGTCGGTTTTGGCGATCACGCCCTCTTCCACGATCTCGCCGCAGTCCCTGCACTTGCGGACGCGCTTGCCCTCTTCCTTGCAGGTGGCCTCCTTCACCGTCTCCCAGTCGCCCGCGTTGTGCACGTGGGACGAGGCGGGGTCCTGAGGCCAGCCGTGGACCACCACGGTGTCACCGGCGGACAGGTACTGATAGAGGGTCTGAGCCGCGTCATGGGGCATGTTCACACAGCCGTGAGAGCCGTTGCCCCAGGCCTCGGTGGGGGCAAAGTTGCCGTAGCGCCAGCTGGCGTCATGAAAGCCGATGCCGCCGTTGAAGGGCATCCAGTAATCCACGTAGGCGTCTCCCATCAGATAGGCGCTGGTGTCCTTGTAGGCGACGCTGTAAGTGCCGGTAGGCGTCGCCGTGCCGTTGGTGATGTTGCCTGTGACACAGGGGGAGGTCATGACCACCTGGCCGTCGGCGTAGAGGGTGACGGTCTGGTTCGTCAGATCCACGTCCACCCAGACGTTTGTGTGATAGCCGCTGAGGTCGTCCAC
>ONVR01000283.1 GCA_900321335.1 uncultured Eubacteriales bacterium
GACGTATTCTTACCGGGTCCGGGACTTTGTCGTGATGGGTCGGGCTCCGTATCTGGGGATTTTTGAAAAACCCAAGCGGGCGGATTATGAGATCGCCAATACGATCATCCGGGAGCTGGGCATCGAAAAGTACGCGGATAAGCCCTACACGGAGATCAGCGGCGGCGAGCGCCAGCAGGCCATGATCGCACGGGCCATCACCCAGAAACCAAAGATCATCATGTTTGACGAGCCAACGAACCATCTGGACTTCGGCAATCAGATGCGGACGATCATGAAGATCAAAGACCTTGCCAGCAAGGGGTATGCGGTCATTATGACCACCCATATGCCGAACCACGCCATTATGCTGCAGGGGAAAACCGCCATTCTGAACCGGTCCGGAGAGCTGATCTGCGGCGAAACGGAGCAGATCGTCACCGATGAGAATCTGCGGGATATCTACCAGGTGGACGTGCGTGTGGTGGATGTGGCGGAGGCCGGCGGCAAGCTGTGCGTATTTGCCCAGAATCAGCTGCGGTGAAACGGCGCGCGAGAATAAAAAAGACCCAGCGGATAAAGTCCGCTGGATCCTTGAAGCAGGAGCCAAAGACCAGAGATGGCCTTTGGCTCCGTTTTTCTATCCTCCGCTGAGGGGCTTACTGCTGGAGCTCGTAAAGCTTCTTGTAAATGCCGTCCTGGGCAAGGAGTGCCTGGTGGGTGCCCTGTTCCCGAATGCGGCCTTTGTGCATAACAAGGATGTTGTCCGCGTGCTGGATGGTGGACAGCCGGTGGGCTACCATGATGGTGGTTCTGCCCTGCATCAGCGTATCCAGCGCCTGCTGGATCAGACGCTCCGTCTCCGTGTCCACGTTGGCCGTGGCCTCGTCCATGACGAGGATCTTCGGCTCATAGGCCAGGGTGCGGGCAAAGCTCAGAAGCTGGCGCTGCCCGGCGGACAGGGTGGAGCCGCGCTCCGTGACCGGCTCGTCATATCCCATGGGCAGCTGGCTGATGAAGGGATCGGCGTTGACGGCCCGGGCGGCCTCACGGATCTCTTCGTCGCCGATGGACTCGTCCAGAAGACGGATGTTGCTCTTGATATCGCCGGTAAAGACGAACACGTCCTGCTGGACCTGGCCGATGGCCCGGCGCAGGTCGGCGGTGCGGTATTCCCGGATGTCCACGCCGTCGATGAGGATCTGGCCTTTTTGAATGTCGTAATACCGGCCGATCAGATTCAGGATGGAGGATTTGCCCGCGCCGGTGGCGCCCACAAAGGCAACCTTCTGCCCCGGCTCGATGACAAAGCTCACGTCCCGGAGCACGTAGTCCTCCGCCTCGTAGGCAAACCATACGTTCTTAAACTCGATCCGCCCGGTGATCTCGGCTGCTGCCGGGGCTTCCGGCTCCCGGATGGGGTTGTCCTCGTCGAGCACGGAAAAGATCTTCTCTGCGGAGGCCAGAGCGTTCTGAAGCATGGAAAACTGCTCCGCCAGCTCCTCGATGGGCTGGAAAAAGGAGCGGATATAGTTGGTAAAGATGTACATGGTCCCCAGGGTCAGCGTGCCCGTGAGCACGGAAACGCCGCTGCGGTAGATCAGAGTGGCCAGAGCGATGTTGGCCACGAAGGCGATGCCGGGCCGGAACAGGGCCATAACCGTCAGCTCCCGCATCTGCGTGCGGTAGAGGTCGTCGGTACGCTCCTTGAATTCCCCGGCCTTCTTCTGCTCCTGCACAAAGATCTGGATGAGCTTCATGCCGGAGATGTTTTCCGACAGGAAGGTGTTGAGACTGGAGATCTTGGTGCGCACCAACCGGTAGATCCGGCGGGTGATCTTCCGGAATACGAAGGTCAGCACGAAGATCACGGGCAGGAACAGGAAGCACAGCGCCGCCATGCGCAGGTTGATGCGGATCATGACCACGGCATAGCCGATGATCAGCACGCTGCTGCTGAAGAGCTTGACCAGCACCTGGGTGTACAGCCGGTCCAGAGATTCCACGTCGTTGGTCACACGGGTGACCAGCCGCCCCACGGGGTTGGTGTCGAAAAAGCGCAGGGGCAGGGTGTGCAGGTGCTCAAAGGTCTGCTGGCGGATATCGAAGATAATATTCTGACCCGTGCGCTGGAGCAGCCAGACCATGCTCAGCTCGCACACCAGCGTCAGCGCCAGCACGATGAGATACTCGATGCCGATGCGGATGATCCCGGTGTGATCGGCCTGCCGCAGCACGGTCAGATCCTCCCGGCTCAGAGGCTCTCCCGTGTAAGTGCCGCCGCTGCCGGCAATGGTAAGGGTGCCGTCGGCGGCCGAAACGCCTGTGAGTTCCTCTCCTGTCAGCTCCGAGAGCTCCTGGGACTGGGCCTCTGTCAGATCCCGTACCAGATAATAGTGGTCGCCGTCATAGACCAGCATGGCAAAGGTGTCCGCGTCGTCGCCGTATTCTCTGGAGAGATACAGCCCGTCATAGACTGCCTGGGCCTTCTCGGGGCTGACCACGGCAAAGGGCCGGGCGTAGTCCTCGATATAGCCGTCAATGGCCCTGCCAATGAGGATGGGGCGGTATAGATTCATGGCCGTGACGGCCAGAACCAGCAGCAGACAGAGGACCACGGTTCTGGCATAGGGCTTTGCGTAAGCCATCAGGCGGCCAAATATGCCTTTGGATGCGGAAACCTCCGGGGTTTCCTGTCTCATTTGTGCCATAGAGCGGTCACCTCCTTATTCTTCCGCCTGGAGCTGGCGCTCCAGACGCTGCTTTTCCGCCATATCCCGGAAGGGACCCGGCTGCTCCGAAAGCTCCGCGTAGGTGCCGTACTGGGCGATCCGTCCGTCCTCTAAAAAGAGGACCTTGTCGGCGTTCTGCACCGTGGAGACCCGGTGGGCGATGAGGATCGTGGTTTTCCCGTTCCGCACGTCCTCCAGATTGTCCAGAATAGCCTCCTCCGTGTCCGTATCCACGGCGCTGAGAGAGTCGTCGAGAATGAGAATGGGACTGTCCTTGAGCAGGGCCCGGGCAATGGAGCCCCGCTGCTTCTGACCGCCGGAGAGGGTGACGCCGCGCTCACCCACGACCGTGTTGTACTGGTCGGGGAAATCCAGAATGTTCCCGTGGAGCTCTGCGGCCTTGGAGGCGGCCACGATGTCCGCCAGGGTGGCCTCCGGCCGGCCAAAGGCGATGTTGCCCGCTAAGGTGTCGGAGAACAGAAAGTTGTCCTGGGGTACGTAGGCGATGTTCTGCCGCAGGGTCTTCAGGGGCAGGTTCCGGATGTCGTGACCGTCGAAGGTGATGCTGCCGCTGCTGACGTCGTACATCCGGCACAGCAGATTGACCAGGGTGCTCTTGCCCGAGCCGGTCCGGCCCATAATGGCAAGGGTCTCTCCCGGGGCAATGTCCAGGTTTATATCATGCAGAGCCTCCGGCATGTCCTCCCGGTAGAGAAAGGACATATCCCGGATGGAGATCTGACCCGTCAGCTGTTCTGCCCTGTCCGGCTGATCCGGATCGGCGATGTCGGGGATCTCGTCGAGGATCTCGTGGATCCGGTCCAGTCCGGCGATGCCCTGGGAGATGATGGTGATGCTCTCTCCCATAGCCAGCATAGGCCAGACCATGGAGCCGATATATACGTTGAAGGCTACGAAGCGGCCCAGGGTAATGTCGCCCACAATGGTAAAATAGCCGCCCACCAGAATGGCCACCACGTAGGTCAGCCCCACCAGAAAGTGCAAAATGGGGCCGAAAGCCGCGTCGAGCCGTACCACGTTTAAGGTGGCCCGGCGCTTGTTTTCGTTGACCCGGCGGAAAGCGGTGCTCTGTTTGCCCTCCTGTACAAAGGCCTTGACCACGCGCTCGCCGGAAATGCTCTCCTGCACGTAGTCACTCAGCTCGGCAAAGGATTTCTGTGCCTTGGCGTAGCGCCGCTCAATGGCCTCGCCGAAGAAGTAGCCGAACAGGGCGATCACCGCCATGGGAATCATGGCCAGCAGGGTCAGCCGGAAGCTGACGTAGGTGATCATCCGGTAGAGGACCAGCAGGGTGAGAACGGTGGCGTCAAAGGTGGTGACGATGGCGGGGCCGATGGCCATGCGCACGGCCTCCAGATCGTTGGTGAAGTAACTCATCAGGTCGCCCGTCTTATGGGTGTTGAAGTAGCGCAGCGACAGAGACTCCAGCTTTTCGAACATCTGGTCCCGCAGGGTGCGCTCGATTTTTCTGGACGAGCCGAAGATAAAGCGGCGCCACCAGAAGCGGCCGAGCATGACGATAGCGCCGCACAGGACGATCCTGGCCGC